>CANRBN010000037.1 GCA_947628865.1 uncultured Gemmiger sp. | reverse complement strand
CAGATCGGCATGATCATCCCCGTCGTCATCACCGTCTATGCCGACCGTTCCTTCAGCTTCATCACCAAGACCCCGCCCGCCCCCGTGCTGATCAAGAAGGCCGCCGGCATCGACAAGGCCTCCGGCGTGCCCAACAAGCAGAAGGTCGGCTCCATCACGCTGGCCCAGGCCGAGGAGATCGCCAAGACCAAGATGCCGGATCTCAACGCCGCGACGCTGGAGAGCGCCGTCAGCATGGTCAAGGGCACCGCCCGCAGCATGGGCATCACGGTCGAAGGGTAAGGAGGGAACAGGCAATGAAACACGGCAAGAAATATACAGAGGCCGCCAAGCTCATCGAGCGCGGCAAGGTCTACGAACCCGCCGAGGCGCTGGAGCTCGCCTGCAAGACCTCTACCACCAAATTTGACGCCACCGTCGAGCTGCACGTCCGCCTGGGCGTGGACAGCCGCCATGCCGACCAGCAGGTTCGCGGCGCCGTCGTGCTGCCCAACGGCACCGGCAAGAACGTGCGCGTCGTGGCCATCGCCAAGGGCGACGCCGCCAAGGCGGCCGAGGCGGCCGGCGCCATCGAGGTCGGCGACGACGACCTGATCGCCAAGATCCAGGGCGGTTTTCTGGACTTCGATGTGCTCGTCACCAGCCCGGACATGATGGGCAAGGTCGGTCGTCTGGGCCGCATCCTTGGCCCGCGCGGCCTGATGCCCAACCCCAAGGCCGGCACCGTCACCCCCGATGTGGGCCGCGCCGTCACCGAGGCCAAGGCCGGCAAGATCGAGTACCGCCTGGACAAGCAGAACATCATCCATGTGCCGGTGGGCAAGGCGTCGTTCGGCGCCGAGAAGCTGATGGTCAACGTCGACACCGTGCTTGACGCCATCGCCAAGGCCAAGCCCGCGGCGGCCAAGGGCCAGTATTTCAAGAGCGCGACCGTCGCCACCACCATGGGCCCCGGCGTGCGCCTCGCCACCGCGAAATACGGCGTATAAAAGGGCTTCGCCCTCTTGACAAACCCGCATCCGTGCGGTATAATCCCAATGCTGTTTTTAAGACAGCAGGTGCGATTTGCGTAAAGGGTTCGCCCGCCTGCCGAGAAACCGCGTTTTGACGTATCTTTACTGCGTTCAAAGGCCGTTCCTCGCGCAAAGGGGAACGGCCTTTTTCGACCAAGACCCTATCCCTGACCGAAACGAGGTGAAAACAAAACATGCCCAGTGCAAAAATTCTCGAAACCAAAAAAGCGTTCGTGAAGGAGCTGTCCGAGAAGATCAGCGGCGCGCTGGCCGGGGTGGTCGTGTCCTACAGCGGCATCAACGTCGCCGATGACACCAAGCTCCGCCGTGAGCTGCGCGAGGCCGGCGTTGAGTATATGGTGGTGAAAAACACCATGCTGCGTCTGGCCGTCAAGGGCACCGCGTACGAGGGCTTGGGCGAGTACTTCAAGGGCGATACCGCCATTGCCGTCTCCGCCGATGACCCCGCCGCCGCGGCGCGCATCCTGTGCAAATACGCCGATGCGGATCGTTCCAAGCGTTTTACCGTCAAGGGCGGCTTCTGTGACGGGCAGATGCTCGACGCCGCGGGCGTCAAGGGCCTGTCCACCATGCCCAACCGCGAGGGCCTGCTCTCGATGCTGGCCGGTTCTCTCAACAGCATCATCGGCGGTCTGGCTGTCAGCCTGAACGAGCTCGTCGAAAAGAAAGAACAGGAAGCGGCGTAAGGCTTTCCCCGCCGCTCCCGCCTGTGCGGCCGCCATGCCGTGCCGCAAAAACAAACATGATATGGAGGTAAATACCCATGGCTTCTGAAAAAATCACTGCCATCATCGATTCCGTGAAATCGATGACCGTCCTCGAGCTCAAGGAGCTCGTCGATACCATCTGCGAGGAGTTCGGCGTTTCCGCCGTGGCCGCCGCCGCTGCGCCCGCCGCCGCTGCCGCCGCCGCCCCCGCCGAGGAGGAAAAGACCGAGTTTGACGTCGTGCTCAAGGAAGTCGGCGCCAGCAAGATGCAGGTCATCAAGGTGGTCAAGGAGATCACCGGCGCTTCCCTGATGGACGCCAAGAAACTGGTCGAGACCCCCGAGGCCAAGATCAAGGAGGGCGCCTCCAAGGCCGATGCCGACGAGATCACCAAGAAGCTCGAGGAAGTCGGCGCCAAGGTCGAGCTCAAGTAAGCAAGACCCCACTTTCGCACAAAACACCGCCCGCGGCGTCCGCCGCGGGCGGTGCCAGCGTGTCAAAAAAGAGCCCACTAAATCCCGGCGGGGTCAGGGGACCCCGCCCTACGGTCTCAAATCTATTGCATCTTCGTTGCAAACGTAGGGCGGCCTGCCCTCAGGCCGCCGCAGGGAGATGCTTGCTTATGGTTTTTCGACAGTCTGACACCGCCCGCGGCGTCCGCCGCGGGCGGTGCTTTCTGTGCCCGTGCTTTACCGGCTTAAAGCGGCAAAACACACAAAATGTTTTCCGCATAAACACAATCGTCTATACACGGCCAACAAACTTTTGCGCCGGCCCTTGACAATGTCGTTCCGGCAGCTACAATAAAGACAAACTTATCCGCAAGGCTCACAACGGTGTGAGGGCGCATGGCCGCGATGTGCGGGCGGCCCTGCCCCTCGCATTTTTGTTGGCGGGGCGGAATAAGCTGTTGGGAACTGAAAAAAGGGGAGAGAGATCATGTTTGAGGCATTCGTCGACTGCGTCGCCACAGTCAACGGCGCGGTCAACGACTTTGTGTGGGGCGTCCCGATGCTCATCATGCTGGTCGGCACCGGCATTTTGATGACCTGCCTGACCAAATTCTTCCAGATCAGCCATTTCGGCTACTGGATGAAGAACACCATCGGCTCGGTCTTTACCGACAAGCACATCACGGCGCACACCTCCAAGACCGACGCCACCATCTCGCAGTTTCAGTCGCTGTGCACGGCGCTGGCCGCCACCATCGGCACCGGCAACATCGTCGGTGTCGCCACCGCCATCATGACCGGCGGCCCCGGCGCCATCTTCTGGATGTGGATCGTCGCGTTTTTCGGCATGATGACCAACTATTCCGAGAATGTTTTGGGCATCTTTTACCGCCGGCGTGACAGCTCCGGCGCCTGGCAGGGCGGCGCCATGTACTACCTGCGCGACGGTCTCGGCAGCAAAAAGGGCATGAAGCAGGTCGGCGCCGTGCTGGCCGTGCTGTTCAGCGTGTTCTGCCTGCTGGCGTCCTTCGGCATCGGCAACATGAGCCAGATCAACTCCATCGCCGGCAACATGACCGCCGCGTTCGGCATACCGGCCATCGTCACCGGCTTCGTGCTCATGGTCATCGCGGGGCTCGTGCTCATCGGCGGGCTCAAGCGCATCGCCGCCGTCACCGAAAAGCTCGTCCCGTTCATGGCCATCGCGTATGTGGTGGGCACCATCGTGGCCTGCGCGCTCAACGCCGGGCGCATCGGGCCGGCCTTTGCGGCCATCTTCAAGGGCGCGTTCGGCATGAAAGCCGTGACCGGCGGCATCGTGGGCAGCGGCGTCAAGATGGCGCTGACCTGGGGCATGAAGCGCGGCGTCTTCTCCAACGAGGCCGGCCTTGGCTCCTCGGTCATGGTGCACTCCAGCTCCAATGTGCGCGAGCCGGTGCGCCAGGGCATGTGGGGCATCTTTGAGGTCTTTGCCGATACCATCGTCGTCTGCACGCTGACCGCGCTCACCGTGCTCACCTCCGGCCTTGTCGACCTCGACACCGGCGCCGTCACCGCCAACGTCACGGATTCCGCCCTTGTGGGCGAGGCGCTGGCCCAGACGTTCGGCGCCGTCGGGCCCATGTTCATCGCCGTCGCCATCCTGCTGTTCGCGTTCTCGACCGTGCTCGGCTGGAGCCACTACGGCTCCACCGCCTTTGAGTATCTCTTCGGCGAGAAAGCCACCATGTACTACAAGATCGTCTTTGTGGCGTTCATCATCTTCGGCGCCACGATGAAGATGCAGCTCGCCTGGGATCTCTCCGATACGTTCAACGGCCTGATGGCGATGCCCAACCTCATCGGCGTGCTCACGCTTTCGCCCGTCGTCATGCGCATCACCAAAAACTATGTCGACCGCCGCATGCGCCACGAGGATGTCAAGCCCATGCTCTCGGCCTTCGCGGACGTGCAGGCCGAGGAGGAAAAGGGCCTTGAGACCGAGAACGCCTGAACGACCGTCAACACAAAGCGCCCCGGCTCAGCGTGTCGAGAAACTCGACACGCTGCAAAAGAGGGGCTCGGCTACGCTGGCTGCGCCAGTCCGCCTGCGCCCCTCTCTTGGACACACCCCGTCGCAAAAAATGTCGTTCTCATGCCTAAAGGCGACTCGAACGGCATTTTTTGCTCTAGAGGTATCGACCTCGTCTGCGCATGTCAGCCGAGGTCGATGGATTCAGAAAACACCTTTTTCGACAGTCTGCGCCGGGGCGCTGAAAAGTGCCCCGGCGTTTGCCGAAGTGTTCACTTCGCGGGCGCCCTGCGCCGCCTGCCGGCGTTCTGTACGAGCTCCTCATGGTCAAAGTTGCGGTAGACGTAATCCAGCACGCTCGTGCGGCGCACGATGCCGATGAACATATCGCGGTCATCCACCACCGGCACAAAGTTCTGGTCGAGCACGCCGCGCAAAAGCTCGGTCATGCCGGTCGTCACCGGCACGGCCTTGTAGTCCTTGCGGCGCGGCAGGCTGGCGATGGGCGTGTCCTCCCAGGCCGAGGCGCTCTCCGGCAGGCTCTTGATGCCCCACAAAAGATCCCCCTCGCTGATGGTGCCCAGATACTTGCCGTCCCGCCGCAGCACCGGGATGGTGGCATAGCGCTGGTTGGCCCATTTTTCAAGGGCCTGGCGCAGGGTGAAATCCTCGTAGATGTACAGAACGTCCTGCTTGGGGGTCAGAAAGAACAACAGGTTCATGGCGTACCTCACTAAGGGCGATTTTGTGTCTCTCTTTAGTATACGCGAAGAATATGAAAGAATCGTGAAATCCGCCCTGCCGACTTGTCACAAAAAGTTTGCCGGCGATTTTGCACATTTACCACTGTTCAAACGCCGCCAAAAGGTGTATAATATCTCTTATATACGGCCTGCGGGCCGGGTACGGGCTTTTTGCACTGCCTTAAGGAGGATATGATGATCACCAAAGTGAACCCTTACGGGCACATCTCACTGACCAATGATTACTTTACGGCGCTGGCCGCCCACGCGGCGGAGCAGTGCTACGGTGTCGCGGCCCTGGGGCAGGGCACAGCCGACAGGGGCGTGGCCGTCAGCGAGGAGGGCAGGCGCCTGAAGATCACGCTGCACATCAAGGTGGGGTACGGGCTCAACATCAAGACCATCGTGCAGAGCATCACCCACCGCGTGCGCGATGAGGTGGAGCATGCCACCGGCCTGCCGGTCGAGCGCATCGACGTTTTTGTCGACGACATCCTTTCCCTGTGACCAGGAACGCTGAAAAACCATAACTAATGAGGTGTACGAAAGTATGATCACTGGCATGACCCTGCGCGACGCCATCCTCTCCGGCGCCAACAACATCGCGAACCAGCGCACCCGCGTGGATGAGCTCAACGTCTTCCCCGTGCCGGACGGCGATACCGGCACGAATATGAGCATGACCGTCGGCGCCGCCGGCAAGGAGCTGGAGGCCCTGCCCGACAGCTGCACTGTGGCCGAGGCCAGCAAGGTGGCGGCGGGCGCCATGCTGCGCGGCGCGCGCGGCAACAGCGGCGTCATCACGAGCCTTCTGTTCCGCGGCTTCTCCAAGGCGCTGGCCGGCAAAAAGACCGCCGAGGCCGCCGACCTCGCGCAGGCGCTGCAGATGGGCGTCGAGGCCGCCTACAAGGCCGTGATGAAGCCCACCGAGGGCACCATCCTGACCGTGACGCGCCTGGCCGCCGAGGCGGCCGCGCACAGCACCGCCACCGAGGTGCCGGCGCTGTGGAGCGAGATGATGGCCGCCGCCGGGAAGGCGCTGGAGGACACCCCCAACCAGCTGCCCGTGCTCAAAAAGGCCGGCGTCGTCGATGCCGGCGGGCAGGGCATCCTGTATGTGTTCGAGGGCATGCGCAGCGTCTTTGACGGGCGCGGCATCGTGCCCGGGCAGGAGGTCGCCGCCAAGCCCAGGGTCTCGAGCGATGCGGCCGGCAAGGGCGTCTTCACCGACGACCTGATGAAGGTCGAGGACATCAAAAACGGCTACTGCACGCAGTTTTTGGTGCACAAGGAGAACGGCGGCAGCATCGCCAGGCTGCGCGCGTTTTTGGAATCCAACGGCGATTCGGTCGTGGTCATCGAGGACGATGACGTCGCCAACTGCCATGTGCACACCTCCGACCCCGGCAAGATGCTCACCGAGGCCATCAAGTACGGCTACCTGACCAACTTCAAGATCGAGAACATGCACGAGCAGTTCCTGGCCCGCCAGAAGCAGGGCAAGGGGCTGGAGCGCCAGGCCGCCGAGGAGAACGAGGCCCCCCAGGACACCGAGAGCTTCACCTACGCCGCCGTCGACCCCGAGCGGGAGTACGGCTTTGTGGCCGTGGCCGCCGGCGAGGGGCTCAAGACCGTCTTCACCGACCTGGGCGTCGACGCCGTCGTCTCCGGCGGGCAGACGATGAACCCCGCCACCGAGGACATCCTGGCCGCCATCCAGAGCGTGCCGGCCAAAACGGTGCTGGTGCTGCCCAACAACAAGAACATCATCATGGCCGCCGAGCAGGCGCAAAAGCTGGCCGACCGCACGGTGCTCGTGCTGCCCACCCGCACCGTGCCGCAGGGCATGACCGCGATGCTCAACTTTGACCCCGGCGTCCCCGCCGAGGAGAACGCCGTCAACATGATGGCCGCCGCCGACCATGTGAGCACCGGCCTCATCACCTACGCCGCGCGCGACAGTGAGTTTGACGGCAAGGCCATCAAGCAGGGCGAGATCATGGCGCTGGAGAACGGCAAGATCGTCGCCACCGGCACCGACATCGCCAAGATGACCTACCGCCTGGCCCGCAGCATGAAAAAGAAGGACACCCAGTTCATCACCGTCATCTCCGGCGCCGACGTCACGCCCGAGGACGCCGAAAAGACCACCGCGCTGGTGCAGGCCAAATGCGGCGGCAGCGTCGAGGTCAGCCACATCGCGGGCGGCCAGCCGGTGTACTACTACATGATCAGCGTGGAGTGAGCCCCCGGGGCGCAGCCGCGCAAAGCCAAAGCAGCAGGATTCACGGGTAATATGGTAGGGGCCGCACATGTGCGGCCCGGAGCCCTTGCGGAACAGCGCGGGTCTTTCGGGCCGGATGGTGCCGGCCCCTACAGATTTTTGCAGGAAAGGCGGTGAGCCCCGTGCCAAACCTCGACGACAGCGTCCAATACCTCAAGGGCGTGGGGCCCGCGCTGGCCAAAAAGTTCCAAAAGCTCGGCATCGCGACGGTGGGCGACCTGCTTCTGCATTACCCGCGCCGCTACATCGACTATACGCAGCCCTGCACCGTCGCCGCCGCGCCGTATGACGTTGACTGCTGCGTCAGGGCGCAGGTGCTGCAAAAAAAGCCGGCCCGGCGCATCAAGGGCGGGCGCACGCTTTTGCAGGTGCTGGCCGCCGACGATTCCGGCACGCTGGCGCTCTCGTGGTTCAACACCGCCTATATGGCCGAGAACCTGCAGCTGGGCGAGACCTACTACTTTGCCGGGCGCATCGGCGGCAGCCTGACCCGGCGGGAGCTGCTGCATCCGCTCGTGCGCACACAGGCGCAGGTCGCCGCGGCGCCGCTGGTGGCGGTCTACCCGGCCACCGAGGGCCTGCCCTCGGGGCGCATCGCGCGCGTGGTGCAAAACGCGCTGCCGCTGGCCGATGCCATCCCCGACCCGCTGCCCCCGGCGCTGCTCACGCGCTACAAAATGCCCCCCAAGGCCGCCGCCGTGCGCGCCATCCACAGCCCGCGCGATGCCGCCGATGCCGCCGCCGCCCGCCGCCGCCTGATCTTTGAGGAGCTGTACCTTTTGCAGCTGGGCATCTTTTTGCTGCGCAGCCATGGCCGGCGGGCCGCCGGCGCGCCGATGCGCGCGCTTGACCCCGCGCCGTTTTTCGGCAGCCTGCCCTATGCCCCCACCGGCGCGCAGCGCCGCGCCACCGCCGAGATCTTTGCGGACCTTGCCGGCAAAACGCCGATGAACCGCCTTTTGCAGGGGGATGTGGGCAGCGGCAAGACGCTGGTGGCCGCCGCCGCCATCTGGTGCGCGGCGCAAAACGGCTGGCAGAGCGCCATGCTGGCCCCGACCGAGATCCTGGCCCGCCAGCACGCCGCCACGCTGGCCGACCTGCTCGAGCCGTTCGGCGTGACCGTCACGCTGCTCACCGGCGGCATGAAGGCGGCGGAAAAACGCGTCGCCCTCGCGGCCATCGCCGACGGGCGCGCGGGGCTCGTGGTCGGCACGCACGCGGTGCTCACCGAGAGCGTCGTGTTCAAAAACCTCGGCCTTGCCATCGTGGACGAACAGCACCGCTTCGGCGTGCGCCAGCGCGGCCTTTTGGCCGGCAAGGCGCAGGCGCCGCATCTGTTGGTGATGAGCGCCACGCCCATCCCGCGCACGCTGGGGCTGCTCATGTACGGCGATTTGGACATCTCGGTGCTGGACGAGCTGCCCCCGGGCCGCAAGCCCATCAAGACCTGGTTCATCACCGGGCGCAAGCGCCGCGATCTGTACGGCTACCTGCAAAAGCAGATGGACGCCGGGCATCAGGCGTACATCGTCTGCCCGGCCATCGAGGAGAACGAGCTGGACGCCGGCATGCAGGCCGTCCGGCAGTATTATGCCGAGACCGCCTGCGCCCTCCTGCCGGGGCGCCGGGTGGGGCTTTTGCACGGCAGGCTCAAGCCCAAAGAAAAGGACGCCGTGATGGCGCAGTTCAAGGCGGGCGAGCTGGACGCGCTCGTCTGCACCACCGTCATCGAGGTCGGGGTCGATGTGCCCAACGCCACGGTCATGGTGGTGGAGAACGCCGAGCGCTTCGGCCTGTCCGCCCTGCACCAGCTGCGCGGGCGGGTGGGCCGCGGCTCAGCCGAGAGCTGCTGCATCCTGATCTCCGACAATACGAGCCCCGCCGTGCGCGAGCGGCTGCAATTTTTGTGCCGCACGCCGGACGGCTTCGCCGTCGCCAAATATGACCTCGAGACCCGCGGCCCCGGCGATTTCTTCGGCCAGGCCCAGCACGGCCTGCCCACGCTGCGCGTAGCCGACCTCGTGCAGGACACCCGCACCCTGACCGTGGCCCAGCAGGAGGCCAAAGCCCTGCTGGAAAAGGATCCCGCGCTGGCACAGCCGGAGCATCGGCTGCTCTCGGACGCCGTCGAGGCGCTGTTCGCCACCGCCGGCGCGATGAATTGACGCCGTTTTTTGCGCGCTTCCCCTTTTTTCCCGCCGCGCTTTCTGCTATACTGTGGGAAAGCCCCTTACGCCGAAAGGATCGCCGATGAAGAGACCGTTTGCCCTCTTGACCGCCCTGCTGCTGGCCGTGCTCTGCGCGCTGCCGGCGGGGGCCGTGCCGGGCTATGCCCCCGAAAAGGAGATCCCGGCGCGGGCGGTCTATCTCGTCAACCTAGACACCAACCTCGTCGTCTGGGCCGAGAACGCCGAGGAACCCATGGAGGCCGCCAGCATCACCAAGCTGATGACCTGCATCCTGCTTTTGCAGGATCATCAGGACGAGCTCGACACCGTCACCGTCACGGCGCCGGGCTATATCTACGATATCCTGTGGGGCACCAACAGCTCCCACGCCGACATCCGCAAGGGCGATACCAACACGCTGCGCAACCTGCTCTACGCCATGCTGCTGCCCTCCGGCAACGAGGCCGCCTACATCGTGGCGGACTATATGGGCGGCGGCGACGTTCCCACGTTCGTCGCCCGCATGAATGCCGAGGCCGAGGCCATCGGCTGCACCGGCACGCACTTCGTCGATCCCTGCGGGCTGGAATACGACAACCACATCACCGCGCGCGATGCCTACCTTTTGCTGCGCACCGCCATCGGGTACGATGCCTTCGTCGAGGCCATCGCCACCCCCACCTACGATATGGGCACCAACGAGCACCACACCAGGGAGGGCGCCTACATCATCCAGAACTCCGACCGCATGATCGCGAAGGACAGCCCCTACTACCGCTCCTACACAAAGGGCGGCAAGACCGGCAGCCTGTCGGACTGGAACAGCTTCGTCGGCTGGCACGTCAAGGACGGGCAGAGCTACATCAGCGTGGTGCTGCAAAGCCCCAAGGATTCCGACGATGTCGGCACGCGCAGCTCGGCGCTGGCGCACACCGGCCCGCTCATGGACTGGGCCTTCGATACCTTTACCATCGCGCCGGCGCTGGACACCACGCAGGCCATCAGCGAGCTGCCGGTGCTCTATTCCACCGAGGGCGACACCGTCCTGCTCTACCCGGCTGACGATATGATGACGCTGCTGCCGAAGGAGGGCGGCGCCGCCCTGACCGAGCGCACGTTCCAGCTGCCCGAACAGCTGACGGCCCCCGTGCACAAGGGCGACGTCGTGGGCACCGTGACGCTTTCCATCGAGGGCGAGACCATCGGCACGGTGGATCTTGTCGCCGGGGCGGATCTTGCGCGCAGCCAGGTGCTGTACACGCTGGCCCGCATGGGCGAGTTCTTCAGCAGCCGGTATTTTAAAGTGGTGGTCATGGTCACGATGGTCGTGGTCGCCGTATACGCGTTTTTGTGGGTGCTGATGATGCTCATCACCGCCGGACGCGCGCACAATGGCCGCCCGCGTCGCTGACGGTCCGATTTTCAAGGAGGGAAAACACCAATGGATGTGAAACGCAACCTTGCCACGATGACGGACTTTTACGAGCTGACGATGTCCGCCGGCTATCTTGACGAGGGATATCAGGACAAGACCGCCGTCTTTGACATGTTCTTCCGCCGCGTGTCGGACGGCGGCGGCTACGCCATCATGGCCGGCCTCGCCACCTTTATCGAGGCCGTCGACAACCTCCGCTTCACCCGGCAGGATATCGATTATCTGCGTTCCACCGGCGTTTTCAGCGAGCGCTTTCTCGATTACCTCAAGGGCTTTTCGCTCCACTGCAGCATCTGGGCCATCGAGGAGGGCATGCCCATCTTCCCGCACGAGCCCATCGTCACCGTCGAGGGGCCGGCCATCGAGTGTCAGCTGCTCGAGACGCTGCTGCTCGTCACGTTCAACCACCAGTGCCTCATCGCCACCAAGGCCAACCGCATCGTGCGCAGCGCGCTGGGCCGCCCCATCATGGAGTTCGGCGCCCGCCGCGCCCAGGGGTACGATGCCGCCTACTACGGCGCGCGCGCCGCGTTCATCGGCGGCTGCGGCTCGACCTCCAACGTGATGGCGGCGCGGGATTTCGGCATCCCGGCCTCCGGCACGATGGCCCATTCCTGGGTGCAGATGTTCCCCAGCGAGTATGACGCGTTCAAAAAATACGCCGAGCTCTACCCCGATGCCTGCGTGCTGCTCGTCGATACCTACAACGTGCTCAAGCGCGGCGTGCCCACCGCCATCCGGGTGTTTGACGAGGTGCTCAAGCCCATGGGCAAGCGGCCCAAGGGCATCCGCATCGACTCGGGCGATATCGCGTACCTGTCCAAAAAGGCGCGCGGGATGCTGGATGCCGCCGGCTACCCGGACTGCACCATCTGCGCCTCCAACAGCCTGGACGAATACATCGTGCGCGACCTCATCTTGCAGGGCGCCAGGGTCGACAGCTTCGGCATCGGCGAGAACATGATCACCGCCAAGAGCGACCCGGTGTTCGGCGGCGTGTACAAGCTGGCCGCCGTCAAGGCGGCGGACGGCAGCTACATCCCCAAGATGAAGCTGTCCGAGACGGCGGAAAAGATGACCATCCCGTGCCTGAAAAAGGTCTGGCGCATCTATGACGCCGACGGCAAGGCCATGGCCGACCTCATCACCGTGGCCGACGAGACGGTCGATGCCGCGAACGGCATCACGCTGTTCGACCCCGTCGAGACCTGGAAGCAGCGCACCTACCAAAACTGCACGGCCAAGTGCCTGTCCACCCTCATCTACGAGGGCGGCAGGCGCGTGTACGAGAGCCCGGCGCTCGGCGACATCAAGGCGTTCTGCGCCGAGCAGGTCGCGAACCTCTGGGACGAGGTCCGCCGCTTTGAGAACCCCCACCGCTACTATGTGGACCTCAGCCAAAAGCTGTGGGACATCCGCAGCGCGCTGCTCAAGGAGCTTTCGAAGTAAAGTACCTCGCAGTCATCCCGCCCCGCCGGCCGCCCCGGCGGGGCGTTTTGTGTATTTTGCCCGCGTTTGGCGCATACTAGCCGGAGGAAAGCATCCGCAGGGGAGGGGCCGGCTTGGCGCAGCGCTTTGACCGATGGGAATATCTGTGCCTGTTCGGCCTGGGCGGCGGCGGATATTATCTGCTGGAATGCGCCTGGCGCGGCTTTTCCCACTGGACGATGTTTCTGGCCGGCGGCGCGGCGCTGTGCTGGCTGGCCTTTTTGGAGCGCCGCCCGCGCGCGCGGCTGGCCGTCTCGGCGGCGCTGGGCGCCGCCGGCGTGACCGTCATGGAGCTGCTCGTCGGGGTGTTCTGCACGGTCGTGCTGCACCGCCGCGTGTGGGACTACCGCGCCGAGTGGGGCAACCTGTACGGCCTTGTCTGCCCGCGGTTCTCTCTGCTGTGGCTGTGCCTGTGCGCCTGGGTGCTGGCGGCCCTGCGCGCCGCCCGCCGCCTGCTGTGCCGACGGCGCTGAAAGTCCTTTTTAACGTACCCGAAAACCCGCCATACGGCTTGAAAGTCCCATTTATGGAACCCAATACCGGCTATACTGTTCTCAGCAGGAAAAAACACCACTCCGGAACAGAAAGGCGGTAAGCGGTATGGCGGTGAGCATCCAAAACGTCGGCGGGCATGTGGAGGTCTTTGGCGAAAACGGTGAGTTTTTGTTCTCAGCCGATACGGTGGCCGAGGCCTGGCGCGAGTTGGCCGCGGCATAAGGGCGGCCGACGTCCATCATGGAGGTATGCAGGATTTGAGACCGTAGGGCGGGGGCCCCATCGGAACGCCCTGCGCCCCTGACCCCGACCTGGATTGTTGAAAAAAGATCATTTAAAATCCATCGGCCTCGGCTGACATGTGCAGACGAGGACGATACCTCTAGAGCAAAAAATGCCGTCCGAGTCGCCTTTAGGCATGAGAACGGCATTTTTTGCGACGGGGTGTGTCCAAGAGAGGGGTGCAGGCGGACTGGCGCAGCCAGCGTAGCCGAACCCCTCTT
>CANRBN010000036.1 GCA_947628865.1 uncultured Gemmiger sp. | reverse complement strand
TGGTTATTTTCGTTTTTATTTTTGCGGCTGTTGCGTCCTTTGTCAGCTCCACCCGCTCGCGGGGCTCCCCGTCCTCACGGAAGACCGCGTCCCGCCTGGCCGCTTTCCGCAGAGCACCATTGTCGGCATCCGGTCGTTCGCATCTTGTTTTCCTTTACTTGAAGATCAAAACGAGGATCAGATACCCCATCGCCGCGCAGAAGCCGAGGCCGAACAGCAGCAGCGAGTAGGACACACTGCCGAAAATGCTTTGCAGCGTGTAGCTGCGGTGGATGCGGGGCGCAAAATCGCCGGGGGCGTAGTCCTCCTCGCAGCGCGGCGGGATGGGGCGCGGGCGCAGGAGCGTGCCGCGCAAAAGACGCACGCACCCCTCGGCGAGGTCATCCAGCACGCGGCAGACCAGCGCGCCCACAAACGGCAGCAGCTTTTCGAGGAGGGGGCGGTAGAAGAGCGTCTCGAGATCCAGCCACGCGGGCCAGCGATCCACATAGCGCTTGACGCCGTCGGCATCCCGGCGCATGAGCACGGTGCGGATGCAGCAGAAATACACCGCCGCGCCGATGCCCAGCGAGATCGCCGCGCCGCGCAGGTTTTCGGGCGAGAACCACGCGATGGCCTGTTCGGGGGCCGTGCCGTTCATAAAGCCCTGCATGAGGCGCGCCGCGTTGCCCATGACGGCGTCCGGGAACAGCCCCATCACCGGCAGCGCCAGCGCGGGCAGGGCGATGGCAAGGGCCGATGCCCGTTGCAGGCAGGGTCGTTTCGCTTGGGCGGCGGGCGCCGCGGGCGTTTCGACAAAAATCGCCACGAACAGCTTGGCCATATACGCCGCCGTCAGGCCGCCCGAGAGGAGGAACAGCCACTCGACCGCGCGGTAAAGCCAGACGGGCGCGCCGGTCTGCGCCGCCAGCGCGATGGCCTCGACCAGCGCCTCGTGCAGCAGCGTTTTGCTGACGTAGCCGTTCCACAGCGGCACGCCGGCGATGCCCAGGGCCCCCATCAGAAAGCAGGCGGCCAGCAGCGGCTTGCCGCTGCCCCAGCCGCGGACGGCGTTGAGATCCAGCGCGTGGCAGTTCATGTACACCGTTCCGGCGCAGAGGAACAGCACCAGCTTGAGCAGTGAATGGTTGAGCATGTGCAGCCCCGTGCCCCAGACGGCCAGCGCGTTTTCCGGCCCGAGCAGGGCCTGCAGCCCCGTGCCCACAAGGATAAAGCCGATCTGCGACATCGAGGAGCAGGCCAGCGTGCGCTTGATATCGACCGAGAACACCGCCAGCACCGCGCCCAGCACCATGGTGGCGGTGCCCGCCAGCAAAAGCACGTTGCCCCACGCCGCATCGTGCCAAAACACCCGGCACGTCAGCACCAGGATGCCGAAGACGCCGGCCTTGGTGAGGATGCCGGACAGCAGCGCCGAGGCGGGCGCCGGGGCCACCGGGTGGGCCTTGGGCAGCCAGATGTGCAGCGGGAACATGCCGGCCTTGGCGCCAAAGCCGAACAAGATCAGCGCGCCGGGCAGGTAGAGGGGCGATCTGTCGGGCAGGGCGCGGGCCGCGGCGGCCAGCTCGTCAAAATCCAGCGTGCCGAGCCGGGCGTCGAGCAAAAACAGCCCCATCAGCATCGCCATGCCGCCGAGCACCGCCACCGCGATGTAGGTCTGCCCCGCGCGCAGGGCGGCAGGGCTTTCCTCCTGCACGACCATCACATAGCTCGTGAACGACATGACCTCAAAGAACAGGAACGCGGTGTAAAAATCGTTGGACAAAAACACGCCGACGGTGGCCCCGCAGGTGAGCAGCGAGAAGAAATGATAGCGGCTGCGGCGGGCCGCATGCTGCAAATATTCCCGCGAGAAGACCGTCGTCATCATCCACATAAAGGCGGCGACGCAGGCATACAGCGCGCGGAAGCCGTCCGCCCGAAAGCACAGGCCCCTGCCGCAGATGCCCGGGATGGCAAGGCTGCATCCCGCCCCGCCGGCCACCGCGCCAAGCAGCAGCAGGGCGGCGGCAAAGGCGGCGATGCCTGCCGCGCACGCGGCGTTGTCCCGCGCGGCCTCACTCCGGCGCCCGGCCCAAGCCACCGCGCAGGCCGAAAGCATCGGCAAAAAGATGGGGAGGAGGATCAAAAAGTCTCGCATGTCTCGCACCCCCTTACCACCGGCCCGCGGCGATGCGGGCCAGCAGCGCCAGAAGCCCCCGCGAGCCGACGCCCAGCGCCAGCATGGCGGCCATCAGGACAAAGAACGGCACCTTCATCAAAAGGCCCGGGTCGTGTGCCTGCGCAAGGCCATGCTCCCCTGCCCCTTTGGGCGGGAAAAAGGCCTCGACGAGCGGCGCGTACAGATACCCGGCGGTGAGGAACGCCGAGACGAGCAGCGCCGCGACGCCCAGCAGCGGCAGCGTGCCGCCCGCGTCCATGGCCGCCGCGGCCAGCCCCCACTTGCTCAAAAAGCCGGGCAGGAGCGGCGTGCCCGCCAGCGCCGCGCCGCCGACGGCAAAGGCGGCAAACGTGACGGGCATATAGCGGCCCAGGCCCGTGAGCTCCGGCACATACTGCCGCTGGGTCTTGTACATGATGGCCCCGGCGCAGAAAAAGAGCGTTATCTTCATCACGCCGTGGAAGAGCATGTGGGCGAGCGCGCCGGCCAGGCCGGCGGGCGTCATCAGCGTGATGCCGAACAGGATGTAGCTCAGGTTGCTGACGGTCGAGTATGCCAGCCGGCGCTTGAGGTGCGGCTCCCGCAGCGCCATGGCGGAGCCGAAGACGATGGTGAACACGGCGAAGCCCATGGCCGTGTGCTGCGCCCAGGTGCCGGCGAGCACCGCCGGGCCGAAGCAGTAAAAGGTCACCCGCAGAACGGCAAAGACGCCGGCCTTGACGACGGCCACCGCGTGCAGCAGCGCCGTGACCGGCGTGGGGGCCACGCCCGCCGCGGGCAGCCAGCCGTGGAACGGGAACACCGCCGCCTTGACGCCGAAGCCGAAGAAGCACAAGAGATACCCCACCAGAACGAGCGTGCGGCGGGGCCCGTCCGCCGGCAGGAACCCGCCATAGACGAACCGCAGGGTCGGGTCGCCGAGGGTGTAGAGCACCATCAGCCCCAAAAAGGCGCAGGCCGCGCCGGCGATCGAATAGCACAGATACTTCATGCCCGCCCGCACCGAGCGCACGTCCCGGCTGTGCATGACCAGCGGCAGCGTGACCAGCGTGAGCAGCTCATAGAAGAGATAGAGGGTCAGCAGGTTGTCGCTCATGGCGATGCCCAGGGTCACGCCGTAGCTCATGGTATAAAAGGCGAAGAAGCGGTCGTCCCCGCTCTCGTGCTTGATGTACTCAAACGCGTACAGCGAGGCCAGCGGCCAGAGGAACGCCACGAGCCCCGCGAACACCGCGCCCGCGCCGTCCAGCCGCAGCGCGACGATCAGCGTGGATGTGAGCGGGAACAGGCGCAGCGTGCCCGCCGGGCCGTGCAGCAGCAGCGCCAGCACCGCCAGCGAGGCGGCGCAGACGGCGGCGAACACATAGCGCTCCCGCTGCCGCCGCCGGAACCGGAAGAGCGGCAGCACCGCGCCCGAAACGAGCGGCAGAAGAACCGCGAACAGCATCAAAAACCTCATGGCGCGCCTCCCCTCAGCACAGCGCCGCGGCGATGGCCGCAGCGGCATCGGCGAGCGGGCCGGGGAAAAGACCGGTCAGCACCGTCAAGGCGGTGAGCACCGCCAGCGGCAGCGTGATCCACGGCCCCGGCTCGAGCGGCGGGGCGCTCGTCCCGTCAAGATCCGCGCCGGGCAGGAACGCCGAGACGGTGATGGGGAAAAGATACCCCGCCGTCAGCAGCGCGCTGACGAGCAGCACCGCCGGGCCGAGCCAGCCAAAGACCGGGATGCCGCTGGCAAGCGAGCCCTCGGCCAGCAGCCATTTGCTCGCAAAGCCGCCGAGCGGCGGGATGCCGATAAGCCCCAGCGACAAAACCGTATAGCACCCCATCGTGAACGGCATCGCTCTCCCGACGCCCCGCAGCGCCCGCACATCGGTCTGGCCGGTCTTTTCGATCACCGCGCCGGCGGTAAAGAACAGCCCGTCCTTGATGGCGGAATGGACGACGACGTGCAGGATGGCCCCGGCAAAGGCGGTGGGCTGCAGAAGCGCCAGCCCGAACAGGATGTAGGCCGCCTGGCTGACGGTGGAATACGCCAGCCGCTTTTTGAAGAGCTTTTCCTGATAGGCGAGCATCGAGCCCAGAAGCACCGTGACCAGCGCCAGCGCGAGCCAGGCGTACTGCACCCAGGTGCCGCGCAGGAACGCGGCCCCGAACTGGTAGTAGACGACCCGGATGACGCACAGCACCCCGCCCTTGGTGATGACGCCGGACAGCAGCGCCGAGGCCCCGGCAGGCGCCTCCGGGTGGGCGGCGGGCAGCCACGCGTGCAGCGGGAACAGCCCCGCCTTGGCCCCAAAGCCCACCACGGCCAAAAACGCCGCGGCGGCCACAAAGCCCTCGTGGCCCGCGACCTTGGCCGGATCCAGCACCCCGCCGGGGGCAAAGGCGGTGCCGCGGCCATAGGTGTGTACGGTGTAAAAGCCCAGCAGGCCGAGGCAGGCCCCGAAGACCGAATAGAACAGGTATTTGTACCCGCCGCGGCGGGCGGGCCCGGTCTGGGTGTGCAGGGCCAGCGGCAGCGAGCAGAGGGTCATCAGCTCAAAGCCCAGGTACAGCGTCAGGTAGTTGGCCGCGAGGCAAAGGCACATCAGCGCCCCCTCGGTCAGGAACAGAAAGACATGGTAGCGGCCAAGGTGTTCCCTGTCGGCCATGTATTCCTGCGTGAACACACCGGACAGCAGCCACATGAACGCCACGAGCAGCGAGAAGATCCGCCCGAGCCCGTCGATGCCGAACGTGACGCACAGCCCCTCCGCCAGCGGCAGCAGGGGCAGCGTCCCGCCGGCCAGCGCGGCGCAGAGCGCGGTCAAGCCGAGCTCGAGCGCGAGCGCCGCCACCGTAAAAGCGCGGCGGCGCCGCTGTGCCCGCAGCGGGCGCAGACACAGGGCCAGCGCCGCGGCAAGGGGGAACAGGATGGGCAGCAGCAGCAAAAATCCCATGGCGCTCACCTCACATCCCGAACAGCGCGAGCCCGCGCCGTATGGCCCCCACGACCCAATCGCTGCCCATGCCAAAGCCCAGGTTGAGCGCGATGAACGCCGCCAGCGCCGCGGCATACTCCCAGTGATAGCGCTGGCGCACGCCGGCCCAGGCGCCGTCCCGCGGGCGGGTATAGAGGTTGAACACGATGGGGATATAGTACAGCGCGTTCAGCAGCGTGCTGACGGCGAGCGCCGCGAAGGTGATGCCCAGCGTGACGGGGCCGGCCTCCAGCGCGCCGCGGGCCAGCTCCAGCTTGGTCACGAAGCCGGCAAAGAACGGGATGCCCATCATCGAGAGCGCCCCCACGCTGAACGCCGCGCCGCCCAACGGATCGCGCAGGCCCGCGCCGGTGATGGCCGCGAGGTCCTTGTGCCCGCCGGACACATCCATGAAGCCGCCGGCACAGATGAAGAGCATGGGCTTCGTCAGCGCGTGGGCCAGGATCTGCACGCAGGCCGCGACCATGCCGAGCTCGCTGTGCAGGCCGATGCCGACGTAGATGTAGCCCACCTGCGCGACGGAGGAGTAGGCCAGCAGGCGCTTGAGATCGCGCTCCCGCAGCGCGTTGACGGAGCCGACGAGCATGGCCAGCACGCCGAACAGCAGCAAAAACCGGCTCACCTGCTCCGAGACGATGATCTCGAGCCCGAACACGCGGTAAAAGATCTTGATGAGCACGATGATGTACCCCTTGAGCACAAGCCCCGAGAGGATGGCGCTGGAGGAGGGCGTCGCGCTGCCGTGGGCATCCGGCAGCCAGGAGTGGAACGGGAACAGCGCGCTCTTGACCGCCAGCCCGACCGAGAAGAACCCGATGATGACCGTCAGCGGCAGAGAATACTGCCCGGCGGCAAAGAGGGCCTGCACCTTTTCGGCGATGCTTTCCAGCAGGAGCTCGCCGGTGATGCCGTAGAGCGTTACGATGCCCAAAAGAAAAAGCCCCGAGCCGAGCAGGCTCATGATCAGGTAGCGCGTGGTGGCCACGAGCGTGCGATCCGAGCTGCGCAGCATGACCAGCGCGCAGGAGGCGATGGTGTTGATCTCGACGAAGACGTAGGCGGTAAAAAGGTCGTTTGTGTAGATGAGGGCAAACAGCGAGCTCATCAAAAGCGCGCACATGGTGAAATAGAGGTTCACCTTGCCGGGCTCGCAGTCGGCAAAGATGTGGCGCATGCCGCCCAAGAGCGACAGCAGCATCACGCCAGAAAAGGCCGTGGCCATCAGCGCCTCCAGAACGCCGACGCGGAGCTCGTTGCCAAAGGGCGCGCCCCACTTGCCCATCCGGTAGAGGAAGCTCCCGTCGGTCGTGAGCGTAAACCGGAGCACCGCGCCGCTCATCGCGGTGGTCAGCGCCAGCCAGCCAAGGCACAGCCGCTTTGCCCCCCGCCCCGGCAGCACCGCGCAGAGCACGCCGCAGGTCAGGCTGAAAACGATGGTGATGAACGGGAAATTTTGCACAAGCGCCATCAGACCTGCTCCTTTCGGGCAAGACGCGTGATCTCGTCGATGTCCAGCGTGTGGAACCTGTCATACAGCCGGCAGGTCAGGGCCAGCAGGAACGCCGTCACCGAGACCGAGACCACGATGCCCGTGAGCACAAGGCCGGTCGGGATGGGGTTGATGTAGCGGGCGGGGTCGGCATTCTCGCCGGAAACGATCGGCGCAAGGCGGCCCGCGATGTACCCCTTGGAGGCAAGATACAGGTAGATGGCGGAATCCATGAAGTTGAAGCCGATGATCTTTTTGAGCAGGTTGCGGTGCATGAGCAGCGTGGTAAAGCCGATGCCGAACAGCACCACGGCGGCGGTCTCATAATAATTGGTGAAAAGATGCTGCACAAGCCCCGGCATTTCAGAGCCCCCCTTTCCGGAAGAGCGCGTAGAAGCAGTACATCGTGCAGGCGACCTCGAGGCCCACGGCAAGGTTGATGGGCAGGATGAGCCCGCCGCTCAGGATCGTGCCGGGGATGCCAAGCCATACATGGTCGTCGAGGCCGTTGGCGCCCATATAGATGAAATACGCCATCAGCAGCGCGTAGGCGGCAAGGCACGCGGTCTTGACAAGATGGTACACCGCATCGCCGAAAAAGCGCTCGGTCCGCTCAAAGCCGAACGCGACGGCGTGCAGGATGAGCCCGGCGCCCATCAGCGCCCCGCCCGAGAAGCCGCCCCCGGGCGAGGACGTGCCGTTCAGCACGACATACAGCCCGAAAAGGAACGCCAGCGGCACCAGCAGCCCGGCGACCCTGCGCAGGATGAGGTCGCCGTTGGGCTCGTATTCCATATCCCTGCCCGTCTGCGCCGGGTCGGGCCGGCGGCGGCCGCGCGCGCCGGCGTCGACGCGCAGCAGCACGATCACGCTGCACGCCGCCACGAACAGCACATGCGCCTCGCCCAGCGTATCAAAGCCGCGGTAGGCCGAGATCATGCCGGCCACCGCGTTGGTCGCGCCGGTCTCGTCGACGGTGTGGCAGACATAGCGCTCGACCACCTCGTTGACGGTCGGGTTTTCGGCGCTGCCGAACGGCGGCAGAAAGCACACCACCGCCAGCAGCACCCCGATCAGCGTGCAGCAGATGAGCACCGACAATACGCGGTAGAGGCTGTCAAACACCGCCATGCCGCGCCTTGCGAACCAGGCGGCAAAGCGGGCGGCGGCGGGCTTTTCGGCATGCTGCGCGGCGGCCAGCCAGCGGTTTTCCGGCGTGTCAAGGTCAAGGGCGGTCTTTCCGGCGCGGGGCAGGGCGTAGCTTTCCTCGCGGAATTCGCCGCTCTCGGCAAAGCGGACGAGGGCGGCCAAAAAGCCGTTAGGTTTCATCGTTGCCGCCCTCCCCGTCCTGATTTTTGACCTCGGCCCGGATGGCGTGGATCTTTTTGAGCGTGGCAAAAAACAGCAGGCCGGTCACGCCCGCGCCCACGGCCGCCTCGGTGATGGCAAGGTCGGGGGCCTGCAGCGTCAGCCAGATGACGGACATGATGAGCGAAAAGCTCATGTAGATGATGATGGAGGCCAACAGGTTGCGGGTCGTGCTCACCGAGACGGCGCAGACGATGAGGAACGCGAGCAGGATGGCGTCAAACAGGGTCACGGCAGCTCCTCCTCCCTTTGGCTCCGGGCCAGGGCGTGGCGGTCATGGTCGATGCTGCTCTGCTCAAGGCCCTGCGCGTCCGGTGTTCCCTGCGGGTCGGTATAGGGGCCCGCCGTCAGCTCCATGAGCAGGATGAGGTGGCTCGATACCGGGCCCGTGAGCCATACCAGCGCGATGACGGCCAGCAGCTTGGCGGTCGTGGGGCAAAGCCCCTCATAAAAACAGACGCCCAGCACGGTGCCCAGCAGCCCCAGCGTATCGCCGAGGGCGGCGGCGTGCATGCGGTTGAGCGCGAATTTGAAGCGGTAGTTGCCCACCACCGCCGAGACGAGGAAGAAAAGCCCAAACCCCAGGCATACGGTGCCCAGGATAAAGCGCAGCCAATGCCAGATCATGCCTCGTCCCTCCCCTGTTGTTCCCCGTGCGCCTGCCGGCGCCGGCGGCTTTTGCGGTGCGCGGCGCGCCACTGGCGGTAGACGCCGATGTCCATCTTGGTCAGCACCGCCACGGCGAGAAAGCTGAACATGGCGTAGACGATGGCGATGTCGACGAGCCAGTCCTCGCGCAGGCGCAGCACGAGACAGGCGATGATGCAGATGGCCTGCGTGCCGATCATGTTGACGGCCACGATGCGGTCCGACATGCGCGGCCCGAGCAGCGCGCGCAGCAGCGCGGCCAGCGCGCAGAGCGCCAGGATCACCATGGCCGCGGTCAGCACCGGCGGCGCAAGCGTTGTCAGCGGATCCATCATTCTTCCTCCCAGCGTTGGAGCGCTTCGACAAAGCAGCCGTCGGCCAGCCCCGCGCCCATCGCGCGGTCAAGGCAGTGCACGAGGCAGACGCCCTCCCGGTTCAGGCTGCCGGTGATGGTGCCCGGCGTCATCGTGATGGCGTTGGCCAGCAGCACCCTGCCCGTATCGGTCTTGAGGCGGTCAGCCGTAAAGCGCACCACCGCCGGATCCGGCTCCCTTTGACCGTACACATACGGCAGCAGGCCGAACGCGGCGCAGAAGATCTCGCGGAGGAGCACCGCAAAAAAGCCCAGCAGGCGCGGCAGGCGCTTGAGTGCCCGCCAGTCCCGCCGGGGGCTGTAGTGCAGAAAGCGGCAGCAGAACCAATAGAGCGCGCCGGAGATGAGCAGGCCGGCGCCGGCGGTCTGCGCGTCCAGCCTGCCGTTCAAAAGCACCCACACCGCAAAGAAGAGAAAGAACATCCGTTTGTCACCTCGCGCAGGAACGTACCAATTGTCATTGTATTGTTTTTTGGGGGCGTTGTAAACATTCAGAATCACTGAAAATGCCGCGCGAAACGGCAAAATTTCGTTGGTTTTTCAACATGACCCGCCCCGCGGGCGCCGCGCGGCTTTTGCATAGGGACGCGTTTTCCGGGCATACTGGCGGGAAAAGGGGGCTTTTTGCATGCTTTTGAAAACGAGCGGTGCCCGGCGGGCGGCGCGCCGGGCATGAGCCGCGTGCGGGACGTCGTGATCGTCGGCGGTGGGCCTGCCGGCTATACCGCCGCTCTGTACGCCGCGCAGGCCGGCCTTGACACGCTGCTGCTGGAACGGCTGGCGCCCGGCGGGCAGTTGGCCGATACCGGGCGCATCCCCAACTACCCCGGCCTGCCGGGCATCGACGGAAGCACGCTGGCCGAGCGCATGCGCACGCAGGCCGAGGCCGCCGGCGCCGTGACGCTGTACGAGGAGGTGACCTCGCTGACGCTCAACACCGCGCCCAAGACGGTGCACACCCACGCCGACGACCACAGGGCCCGGGCGGTCATTCTGGCGATGGGGGCGGCCCCGCGCATGCTGGGCCTGCCCGGCGAGCGCGCGCTGCGCGGGCGCGGGGTGAGCTACTGCGCCGCCTGCGACGGCAGCTTTTACCGCGGGCTGCCGGTGGCGGTGGTGGGCGGCGGCAACACCGCCGCCGAGCAGGCGCTGTATCTGGCCGGTGTGTGCCGCGAGGTCACGCTCATCCACCGGCGCGAGCACCTGCGCGCCGACGCGCACTACCTGAACGCGCTGCTGGCGGCGCCCAACGTGCGCTTTTTGTGGAACCACCGCGTGACCGCCCTGCTCTACAGGGAGCGGCTGGCGGGGCTCAAGCTGCAAAACGTGCGCACAGGGGCCCGCGGCACGCTGGCGGTGGACGGGCTGTTCGTGGCCATCGGGCGCGCGCCGCAGCTCGACCTGGTGCGGGACTGGCTGCCCTGCGACGAAAACGGCTACCTGCCCGCCGGCGAGGATTGCCGCACCGCGCTGCCCGGTGTGTTTGCCGCCGGCGACCTGCGCGCGAAGCCGCTGCGCCAGATCGTGACCGCGGCGGCGGACGGCGCCGCGGCGGCCCACGCCGCCGGGGCGTATCTGGCGGCTCTGGCGTGACGGTGCGCGCCGTTTTCTGTACGCAAAGACCGGCGAAAAAGGTGTTTTCTGAATCCATCGACCTCGGCTGACATGTGCAGACGAGGTCGATACCTCCAGAGCAAAAAATGCCGTTCGAGTCGCCTTTAGGCATGAGAACGACATTTTTTGCGACGGGGTGTGTCCAAGAGAGGGGCGCAGGCGGTCTGGCGCAGCCAGCGTAGCCGAACCCCTCTTTTGCAGCGTGTCGAGTTTCTCGACACGCTGAACCGGCGCCCGGGGCGGCTTTGGCCGCCCCGGGCGCCGGTGTATCATGTCGTATACTGTGTCACATCGGCTTGCCGGCCAGGATCTCCTTGTAATCCTGCCGGTTTTTGGCCAAGAGCGCCGGCGTATCGAGACCGTAAGGGCACCGGCTCTTGCAGTGCCCGCAGTGCAGGCAGGCATCGATCTTTGCCATCTTGGCCTGCCATTCCGGCGTGAACCACTGCGCCGAGGGCGAGCGCCGCACCATCAGCGACATGCGCGCCGCGTTGTTGATCTCGATACCCACCGGGCAGGGCATGCAGTAGCCGCAGCCGCGGCAGAACTCGCCCATCAGCTCGGCGCGGTCCTTGTCGATGACGGCCTGCAGCGCGGGCGTGAGGGTGGGCGGCGCATCCCGGAAAGCGAGAAATTCCTCGAGCTCGCGCATGCGCTGGATGCCCCAGATGGGCAAAACGCCCGGGTACTGCGCGGCGAAAGCATAGGCCGCCGCGGCGTTGGTGATGAGCCCGCCGGAGAGCGATTTCATCGCGAGAAAGCCCATATCGGCCTTTTGGCAGCGCTCGGCGAGGTCGATGTCCCGCGCGGTGGCAAGGTAGCAGAACGGGAATTGCAGCGTATCGTACAGCCCGCTGTCGACGGCCTCCTCGGCCACGGCCAGCCGGTGGTTGGTGATGCCGATAAAGCGGATCCTGCCCTGCGCCTTGGCCTCTTGCATGCACTCGTACAGGCCGCTGCCGTCGCCGGGCCTGGGGCAGAACGGCGGGTTGTGGAACTGGTAGATGTCGATGCAGTCGGTGCCGAGCGTCGTGAGCGAGGTCTCAAGGTCCTTCCAAAAGCCCTCGGGCGTGGTGGCCATGGTCTTGGTGGAGACGAAGACCCTGTCCCACATGCCCTTGAACGCGGCGCCGAGCTTTGCCTCGCTGTCCGAGTAGGCGCGGGCGCTGTCAAAGAACGTGATGCCGCCGTCATAGGCGGCGCGCAGGATGCCGACGGCCTCGTCCATCGGCACGCGCTGGATGGGCAGCGCGCCGAAGCCGTTTTTGGCGGTGACGATACCGGTCTTACCCAAACGGACGGTCTGCATGGATGGTTCCTCCTTTTGAAGCTGCGGCGGTTTTTTCCAGTATAGCACATCGTGCGCGCCGATACAAAGGATTTTGCAAAAAGGGCTTGACTTTCCCCCGGCTGGAGGGTGTACGCTTTGTCACGGGAGGTGTTTTTCCATGGCTGAAACGTATTCCGTGCCCGCCGCGTCCCTTGTGTGCATGGCGGTGTCCCTGCTGGTCTCGCTGGGCGTGCCGGCGGCGCTGGCCGTTTTGTGCGGGCGGCGCCGGCGCAGCGCCTGGCGCGCCGTGGGCGTCGGCGCGGCCTGCTTTGCGCTGTTCGCGCTGGTGCTGGAGCAGCTGTGCCACCTGCTGGTGCGCACGTTCTTCCCCGCCGTGCTGAGCCATACGGCCGCGTATGTGATCTACGGCGCGCTGGCCGCCGGCCTGTTTGAGGAGACGGCGCGCCTTGTGGGCCTGCGGTATTTGTGCCGGCGCACGCCCGAGGCCCTGACCGGCTTTGCCTATGGCGTGGGCCACGGCGGCCTTGAGGCCGTGTACATCGGCGTCCTTGGCATGGTGAACGATCTTGCCGTTGCCGCGGCGCTCAACGCCGGCGGGGCCGAAGCGCTGCTCGCCGGCATCCCGGCGGAGCAGCTGCCGCTGGCCAAAAGCCAGCTGGCGGCGCTGGCCGGCACACCGGCGCCCGTTTTTCTCGCCGCCGGGGCGGAGCGGCTCATCACCATGGCGCTGCACATCGCGCTGTCGATGCTCGTGTGGATGGCGGTGACGAAGCGCCTGCCCAAATGGGCCTGGGCCGCGGCGGTGGCGCTGCACGCCGGGACCGACGTGGTGGCCGGGCTGTACCAGACCGGCGTGCTGACCGATGTCTGGCTGACCGAGCTCCTTGTGGCCGCCTGCACCGCCGCCGTGTGCTGGGGCGTCCGGCGGGCGTACCGCCGCGCGGCGGACGATTGACAAGGGCGGCGGGGCCGTGTATGCTAAAGGCATATCCAGGAAAGGTCGCCCCGCCATGACACGCCAACGCGCCCTCATTGCCAAGATCATCCACAGCAGCCCGTGCCACATGACCGCCAGCGAGATCTATGCGCAGGCGCGGCGCGAGCTGCCCAGCGTTGCGCGCGGCACCGTGTACCGCAATTTGAAGCTGATGGAGGACGCCGGCGAGATCGCGCGCCTTGAATTGCCCGACGGCCCCGACCGGTATGACCGCGCCACCGCCCCGCACGGACATCTGTACTGTGTGGGGTGCGGCGCGCTGCGCGATATCCCCGTCGCGGCGCTGGAGCCCCGGCTGGAGGCCGCCGTCGGCGCGCCGGTGCTGGGCTACCAGCTGACGGTCTATTACCGCTGCCCCGCCTGCCGTTGAAAAAATGACTTCTGCCGGCCCCATTGGGGCCGGTCAGCGTGTCGAGAAACTCGACACGCTGCAAAAGAGGGGCTCGGCTACGCTGGCTGCGCCAGTCCGCCTG
>CANRBN010000035.1 GCA_947628865.1 uncultured Gemmiger sp. | reverse complement strand
GCTCCGGTTCGCCGGTGCCCGCGTCCTTTTGCGGCGCGGCGGGCTCGCCGCCCTCGACCGGGGCGTCCTGCCCGGCCTCGGCATCGGTGTCCGCCGCTTTGGCGGCGCGCTTTGCGCGCAGCGCGGCGGCGACGGCGGCGGTGGCGACGCCGGCGCCCAGACCGGCGGCAACGGCAAGCACACGGTTCAAAAGATTCATACAAAAGCCCCCTTGTACGGTATTCATCGGTTTTGGAGATGCCGGCTCCAGTATAGCACGCGCCGGGCACCGGCGCAAGCGGCAGCGGCCTTATATGCGCGTCAAGGCAAATTCTGTTTCCGCCGCGTACACAGTAACATCCACCAGCGTTTGCTGCAGCGGGTCATACACCACGAGCATCAGCCCACGCTGCGGCATATGCGCCACGACCCTTCCGTTGAACAGAAGCTCCTGCGTCTCGTAGCTGGCGTTCAAGGCTTGGCCCCACACTTCACAGGCGACGTTCGCCCCCGGCTCCCATGTCCTTTGCCCGCCGTCCGCGTCCAGCGCGAAGACGCAGTCCGCAGAGGTGTTCGGATCCGTCCCAAAGCCCAGCGCCGTCAGATCTTCCCACAGGGCGTTGTAAGCGGGCGTCGGCTCCCAATCATTGTTGCGGATCAGGCAGTAAAGATACCGGTGGGCGGTCAGCTCCGCGAAATAAGCCCCCCTTTCGGGGATGGAGGCGATGAACGCGTTTTCGTCCAAACGGGCGCCCTCGTCCCAGCTTTGGAAGTCCGGGTCTCCGCGGCGATCCGGCAGGTCATAGTGTTCCTTGAGGTAGGCGCCGAGCCAATCGGCCATATGCCGGGCGCCCATGTAGTTCAAGTGATCCCCGTCATCGCAGATATGCTTTGCTTGCTCGAAGCCCGCGTCCTCCCCCGCAAGATTGGCGTTCAGGTAGGGGATCCCGTATTCGTCGGCGATCTGCTGCACACGGTTGTATGCGGGCTGCGCGCCGACCCGGCCCCCCTGCGATGAATAGGTGGTAAGGAACAGCAGCGGCAGATCTTTCTGCCTGCACAGCTCCACGATCTTGCGCAGGTATTTTTCCTGCTTTGCGGGCAGCGGGCAGACATCGGCCACCTGCCGCACGGCGGCGTCATCGCCGGGGCCAAGGCCGCTCAGGGAGTACAGCTTGGATATGTCCCCCTTATCGCTTGCCATCCTCTGCCTGTCGCTGTATTGGAAATCATCCTGTGTGATCTCATTGTAGCGCGTATGCACCACGGGGAACACCGTGAGCAGATCCCCCCAACGCTCCGGCGGGGCGGAGACCAGGATGTTTTGCACCTTGTTCAAGGACATGTGCATCGCCTCGGTATTGACGATCTGCCTTGCATCATCGGAATATTCCCAGTCCATGGTGGCGGCCAGCATCTCCAGCACCACCACCCTGGGGGACTGCGTTTTGAGCGCTTCCTTCAGATTGTAGTAGCTGTTCCAAAACGGTTGGACGGAGCCCCAAAGGTCAAAGCTGGCGATGCCGTACCGCTCCCACAGCTCGGCGGTGGACAGGTTTGCCCCTATGTGGGAGCTGCCCAACAGGAGCACGTCGACGGTATCACGGCGCTGGCTGTAGAACGCCTTCATCGGTATGATGCCGTCGGTGCGCTTGATGAGCAGCACATTGGCCAACGCGTCCAATGTTGCGAACAGCGCCAGGGCAAAAGCGGCCAGGCGCAAAACGGATCTCAACTTTTTCATCGGCTTTCCCTCTCTCAAAATCCCGCGTAAATGAACGCGCTCGGCACATAATCGGGCCCGTAGATACCGTACACCAGAATGGCGACCAGCAGCCCGCCGTACAAGAGGCCCTGGAAGAGGCCGCCCTGTTTTTCAAGCCACGCAAAGCCCCGTTTGCTCCGCTGCACCAAAGACACGAGCAAAAGCGTCATCAGCGAGAAGAAAAGGATGGCCCCCTCCCTTCCGGCAAGGCCCATGGCCTCCAGCGTGCCGTCAAACAGGACCCAAGGGTTATCCAGGCGCAAGGCGCCAGACAAAACGGCCATGGCCTGCCGCAGGCTCTGCGCGCGGAAAAATACCCACGCGACGGAGACCAGCACAAAGACGACGACCCGCTGCCCCAGACGGAAAGAGAAAGACTTGCAGTCGATATTCAATTTTTTATACAGGGCATCACGCTTTTTCCGCGTCAAGCCGCCAACGATCTGGTAAAGCCCGTGTACCCCCCCCCAGACCAAAAATGTGACATGCTCGCCGTGCCACAGTCCGCTGACCAGAAACACGATGAAGATGTTGATGTATTTTCGCACCTGGCCCTTGCGGTTGCCGCCCAGCGGGATATACAGATAATCCCGGAACCATGAGGTCAGGCTGATGTGCCAGCAGCGCCAGAAGGACGCGATGCTGCTTTCCAGATACGGCTGGCGGAAGTTCTCCGGCAGGTCGAAGCCGAACGCGCAGGCCACCCCGAGCGCCATCAGGCTGTAGCCCGAAAAATCAGCGTAGATCTGGATGGAATACCCAAAGACAGCCAGCAGCAGGATAAATCCGTGGTGATCCGCCACATTGGCGTAGACCTGGTCAACGAACATGGCCAGCCGATCCGCCAGGACCATCTTGAGGAACGCGCCCCACAAAAACATCAGCGCGGCCTTTTTCAGCCTGGAAAACCGCAGAGCCGTCTGCGCGTCCAGCTGGCGGAACCAGCCGGGCGCCCGTTGGATGGGGCCTGACGTGATGGTCGGGAAAAAGGTGACGAACGCCGCCAGCCGGGCCGGATTTTTTTCAGCCGGCAGGCGGTCGAAATACACATCCAGCACATAGGCGCAGGCGGTAAACATGTAAAAGGAGATCCCCAGCGGCAGAGCCAGCTCCACCAGCGGGAGCGCGCCCATGTGCACCGCCCGCAGCGCTGCGTTGAGCCCATTGATGACAAAATTGAGATATTTGAACACGAACAGGAGCGTAAAGCCCGCCCCCAGTGTACCGGCAAGCGCCGCCTTTGCCAGCAGATGGGAGGCCCGATGCCGCTCAATGAACAGCGCGCCGGCCCAGGCAAGCAGAACGCAGACGAGTAAAAGCAGCAAAAACCTGCGCGAATAATACCCGTAAAACACGATGTTCAGCGCCAACAGCAAATACGCCCGCTTCGTCCTCGGGAAAAGCCAGTAGAGCAGCAGGCCCAGCGGCATAAACGCCCACAGAAATATGTAGGACAGGAAATTCATCTATATCATACCTCCCGTTTGGAGCAGGCGCCCGCGCGCCGGGCGTGACGGAAATGCTTTCTATTGCAGCATGCGCCGGCAGGCGGCGCAGCGGTGCGGCGCGCTGCGCCGCGCGTCACATCCGATGGTCGGCAAAGAGCGGGTCGCCTTGCCAGAGCACGGTGTGCCCCGCGGCGCGGGTGGCGTTCAAATCGATGATGCGCTGGTTGGCGCTGCCGCGAAAGCGCAGCGTGATGTCCTTCTCGGCCTGGAGGAACGCCCCGTCCACGAGCACGTCGAGGCGGGCGAGCAGCTCGTCGGTGACCTCGCAGCGGCCCGGGCCGTCGGCGAGCACCTCGGTCTCATAGACGTTGCCGGTGTAGCACCAGATGTCCTTGTGCGGGTACAGCACTTTCACGTCGCGCACGAACGGCAGCAGCGCGCGCTGGTTCTCGGGCTCGAGCGGCTCGCCCCCCAACAGGGACAGCCCGCGCACATACACCGGCTCGAGACTTTTTAGAATGGCGTTGCGCGCGGCCTTGTCGAACGGCTGGCCGTAGGCGAAATCCCACGCGACGGCGTTGAAGCATTCCGGGCAGTGGCGGCGGCAGCCCGATACGAACAGGCTGGTGCGCACGCCGTCCCCGTTGGCGATATCACAGTACTTGATGGCGGCGTAGTTCAAGGTCTTGAAACCCCTTCCCCTTTGCGATACAATATCTTGTGCCGGCCCGGGGCGTTTTGCGCCCCTCCGGCCACCCGTAGTATAGCAGACCGGCCCCGCGCATGCAAGCCCCGCCGCGCCCTTTTTGGCCATTTCTTTTCGAAAGAACGCTCTTTTTGTGAAGCTGTCGAAAATCTCCAAAAATAGAGGGGCAAATTCGTCAAAATCACTTTTTGTCGTATCTGCGCGAAAAACAAGCTATTTTGTGCTCGTTAAAAGTTAAACACACAATATATTGTGGTTTTGGGTATTGACTTTGCCGCACGGCGGGGGTAAGATATACTTGCTCGCCAAAAGCGGATTATACAAAGTGTAGAAACAGTGCCCCGCATTGCGGTCCGTATTATACATTTGGGCAAGAGGAGAAGAACCATGAAGATCATCAAGCGCAACGGCAGCGAAGCCGTGTTCGACATCTCCAAGATCATCGCGGCGGTGACCAAGGCAAACAACGTCGTGGACGAGGATCAGCGCCTGAGCCAGCAGCAGATCCTCAAGCTGGCCGACGACGTGCAGAAGATCTGCCTGGAGCGCCCCCACGCCATGAACGTGGAGGAGGTACAGGATCTCGTTGAGGACGGCATCATGCAGGCCGGCGCCTACGAGGTCGCGCGGCGGTACATCACCTACCGCTATGTGCAGGGCCTCAAGCGCACCAGCAACACCACCGACGACCGCATCCTCTCCCTCATCGAGTGCAACAATGAGGAGGTCAAGCAGGAGAACGCCAACAAGAACCCCACCGTCAACTCGGTGCAGCGCGATTATATGGCCGGCGAGGTCTCGAAGGATCTGGCCATGCGCCTGCTGCTGCCCGCCGACGTCGTGCAGGCGCACGAGGAGGGCATCATCCACTTCCATGATTCCGACTACTACGCCCAGCACATGCACAACTGCGACCTTATCAACCTGGACGACATGCTCCAGAACGGCACCGTCATCTCCGGCACGCTGATCGAGAAGCCGCACTCCTTCTCCACCGCCTGCAACATCGCCACGCAGATCATCGCGCAGGTGGCGTCCAACCAGTACGGCGGGCAGAGCATCAGCCTGACGCATCTTGCGCCGTTCGTGGACATCAGCCGCAAAAAGATCCGCCGCGACGTGGAGGCCGAGATGAAGGCGCTCGGCGTCGTGCCGGACGCGGAAAAGCTCACCGAGATCGTGGAGACCCGCCTGCGCGAGGAGGTCAAGCGCGGCGTGCAGACCATCCAGTATCAGGTCGTGACCTTGATGACCACCAACGGCCAGGCGCCGTTCATCACGGTGTTCATGTATCTGGGCGAGGCCGGCGACGACGCCCGCCTCAAGGCGGACCTTGCCATCATCATCGAGGAGACGCTGCGCCAGCGCTATGAGGGCGTCAAGAACGAGGCCGGCGTGTGGATCACCCCCGCGTTCCCCAAGCTCATCTATGTGCTGGAGGAGGACAATGTCCGCGAGGGCACGCCCTACTTCTACCTGACCAAGATGGCCGCCAAGTGCACCGCCAAGCGCATGGTGCCGGATTATATCAGCGAAAAGAAGATGCGGGAGTATAAGCTCTCCAAGGGCGAGACCGAGGGCCACGGCGACGTGTACACCTGCATGGGCTGCCGCAGCTTTTTGACCCCCGACCGCTCCGGCAACGGGTGGGACAACATCGCCAACGCCAAAAACTACGAGCCCGGCAAGCCCAAATACTACGGGCGCTTCAACCAGGGCGTGGTGACCATCAATTTGGTGGACGTGGCGCTCTCGAGCGGCGGCGATTTCGAGAAATTCTGGCGCATCTTTGACGAGCGCCTGGCCCTGTGCCACAAGGCGCTGATGTGCCGCCACAACCGCCTGAAGGGCACGCTGTCCGACGCGGCGCCCATCCTGTGGCAGTACGGCGCGCTGGCCCGCCTTGAAAAGGGCGAGCCCATCGACAAGCTGCTCTACGGCGGCTACTCCACCATCAGCCTGGGCTACGCGGGCCTGTATGAGTGCTGCCGCTATATGACCGGTCGCTCCCACACCGACCCCGCCGCCAAGCCGTTCGCGCTCGAGGTCATGCAGCACATGAACGACGCCTGCGCCGGCTGGAAGGCCCAGCACAACATTGATTTCAGCCTGTACGGCACGCCGCTGGAATCCACCACCTACAAGTTCGCCAAGTGCCTGCAAAAGCGCTTCGGCATCGTGCCCGGCATCACCGACAAGAGCTATATCACCAACAGCTACCACGTCCATGTGACCGAGGAGATCGACGCGTTCACCAAGCTCAAGTTCGAGAGCGATTTCCAGAAGCTGTCCCCCGGCGGCGCCATCAGCTATGTCGAGGTCCCGGATATGCAGGACAACCTCGAGGCCGTCATCAGCGTGATGCAGTTCATCTATGACAACATCATGTACGCCGAGCTCAACACCAAGAGCGATTACTGCCAGTGCTGCGGCTACGACGGCGAGATCTCCATCCAGGAGGAGGACGGCAAGCTGGTGTGGGTGTGCCCCAAGTGCGGCAACCGTGACCAGAGCAAGATGAACGTGGCGCGGCGCACCTGCGGCTACATCGGCACCCAGTATTGGAACCAGGGCCGCACGGCCGAGATCAAGGATCGCGTGCTGCACCTGTAAGACGCGCAGGGGGCGGGCGCCGGTCTGACCGCGCCGCCCTCCGACCCCGCAAAAAATACCGTGCGCAAGCCGCAAGGCGAACGGCACGGTATTTTTCGCTTTATGCGGCCCCGCCCGCGCACGGCGGGCCGGCGGCTCAAGCAAAACGGAGGCTCCGCCATGAAACTGCTCCACCTGGCCGACCTGCATCTGGGCAAGCGGGTCAACGGGTTCTCGATGCTCGGGGATCAGCGGTACATCCTTGACCGCATCCTTGCCGTCGCGGACGCCGAAAGGCCCGACGCCGTGCTCATCGCCGGCGACGTGTATGACCGCGCCGTGCCGCCCGAGGAGGCCGTGCGCCTGTTTGACGATTTCCTCGTCGCGCTGGCGGCGCGCGGGGCCGAGGTATTCATCATCAGCGGCAACCACGATTCCGCCGAGCGCGTGGCCTTTGGCGGGCGGTTGATGGATGCGAGCGGCATCCACCTTGCGCCGGTCTTTGCCGGCGCGGCGGCGCCCATCCGCCGGCAGGACGAATACGGCCCCGTGGATCTCTACCTGCTGCCCTTCATCCGGCCCGCGCAGGTGCGCGCCGTCTGGCCGGAGGAGGACATCGCCACCTATACCGACGCCATGCGCGCGGCCATCGCCCACCTTGACCTTGACGGGAGCGCGCGCAGCGTGGCGGTGGCGCACCAGTTCGTGGCGGGGGCGGCGCTGTCGGACTCCGAGGAGCTGGCCGTCGGCGGGCTGGACGAGGTGGACGCGGCGGTGTTCGCGCCGTTCACCTATGTGGCGCTGGGGCACCTGCACAGCCCGCAGGCCGTGGGGCGCGAGACGCTGCGCTACGCCGGCGCGCCGCTCAAATACAGCTTTTCGGCGCGCGAAAAGGACAAGAGCGTGACGGTGGTGGCGCTGGGCGCGCCCGGCACGCCGCCCGCCGTGCGCGAGGTACCGCTGCACCCGCTGCGCGCGCTGCGCGAGATCCGCGGCAGCTTTGACGAGGTGACCTCGCGCGCCTTTGTGGCCGCGCAGCCGCAGCCGCGCGAGGATTATTACCGCATCGTGCTGACCGACGAGCAGGATATCCCCAACGGCCTTGCGCGCCTGCGGGACATCTACCCCAACTGCATGGAGATGCAGTATGACAACGAGCGCACCCGCGCGTACGCGGCGGTGGCCGGCCCCGGCGAGGTGGAGCGCAAGAGCCCGCTCGCGCTGTTCGAGGAGCTGTATGCGCTGCAAAACAACCAGCCGATGACGCCCGCGCAGCGCCGGCTGACCGAAAAACTGATCGAGGAGATCTGGGGGGCAGACGCATGAGGCCGCTGCGGTTGACGATATCGGCATTCGGGCCGTATGCCGGGCGCGTGGAGCTCGCGCTGGAGGCGCTGGGCGAGCAGGGGCTGTACCTGATCACCGGCGACACCGGCGCCGGCAAGACGACGCTGTTCGACGCCATCGCGTTCGCCCTGTTCGGCAAGGCGAGCGGCTCGAGCCGCGAGGCCGGGATGCTGCGCTCCAAGTACGCGCAGCCGCAGACCCCCACCGAGGTCACGCTGGTTTTTGCCTACCGCGGCCAGCGCTATACCGTGCAGCGCAACCCCGCCTACGAGCGCCCCGCCAAGCGCGGCGGCGGCATGACGACGGAGGCCGCGAACGCCACGCTGACGCTGCCGGACGGCAGCGTCGTGTGCGGCGTGGGCAAGGTGGACGCGCGCGTGGAGGAGATTCTGGGCGTGGACTATGCCCAGTTCACCCAGATCGCGATGATCGCGCAGGGGGATTTTCTGCGCCTGCTGCTGGCCGGCACCGACAAGCGCAAGGAGATCTTCAGCCAGCTGTTCCGCACCGGCGGCTTTGGCCGCCTGCAGGAGCGCCTGCGCGCCGAGGCCAGCCGCCTGAACGCCGATTTTGCGCGGCAGGCGGCACAGCTGCGCACGCTGCTGGCGCAGGTGCGGATGCCGCCCGAGGGGACGCTTGAGCCGGAATGGGGCGCCGTGGCGGACGGGCAGGCCGCGCCGGAGGACGCGCTGGAGATCCTGGAGCGCGCCATCCGGCAGGACGAGGCGCAAAGCAAGGCGCTGGACGGGCAGCTGGCGGCGTATGACGCGCGGCTGCGCGAGGCGGCGCAGCGCATCGAAAGGGGCGAGGAGAACGCCCGCCGCGCGCGGCAGCTGGCGCAGGCAAGGCAGCACCTTGCCGCGCTGCGCGCCGCGCTGGAGGACGCCCGCGCCGGGCAGCAAAGGGCGGCTGCCGGGCTGCCGCGGGCAAAAGAGCTGGCCGCGCAGGCCGCGGCGCTCGCGGGCCGGCTGCCGGACTATGACGGCCTCGAGGCCGAGCAGGCCCGCCTTGCGGAACGGCGGCGGGCCCAGGCCGCCAACGCCGCCGCGCTGGCGGGCGCCCGGCCCGCCGTGGCGGCGCTCGAAAAGGAGCTGCAGGCGCTCGAGGCGGAGGCCGACACGCTCAAGGATGCCGGCGCCATGCTGGAGCGGTACGCCAACCGCCTGCAAGCGCTGGAGGAGGAGCAAAAGAAGCTGGAGGCCTTGCAGCGCGACGAGCGGCTGCTCGCGCGGCTGCGCGGGCAGCTCGACGCCGAGCAGGCAGCCGTGCAGGCGGCACAGCAGCGGCTTGCGCTCTGCCGGGCCCGGGCCGACCAGAAGAGCGACGCCTTTTTGCTGGGGCAGGCGGGCATCCTGGCCAGGGATCTGCGCCCCGGCGTGCCCTGCCCCGTCTGCGGCGCCACCGAGCACCCGGCCCCCGCCGAGCTTGCGGACACGGTCCCCACGCAGGCCGAGGTCGAGCGGGCCAGAGCGGACAGCGAGGCCGCGCAGGCCGCCTTTACCGAGGCCTCGCAAAAGGCCGGCGATACCAAAGGCCGCGTCCTGCTGCTGGACGGCACGGTGGAGGAGCAGGCGGCCCGCCTGCTGCCCCGGCGCGGCGAGGCCGGGCTTGCCGCCGCCGTGCAGGCGGCGCTCGCCGAGAACGCCGACCGCCGCCGCAAGGGCGAGGGGTGCGTGCGCGCCGAGCAGGCCAACCGCGACCGGCGCGAGGCGCTGGACAGGCTGCTGCCGGAAAAGCGCCGCGCGCTGGAGGCGCAGCGCGCCGACCTTGAGCGTCTCGCGCGGGAAAGCGCCGCGCTGGCCGCCGGCATCGACAGCGTGACACAGCACATCGGGCAGATGGCCGCCGCCCTGCCCTGCCGCGACCGCGCCGCCGCGCAAAGGGCCATCGGCGAAAAGCGGGCGGCGCAGGCCGCGCTGGAAAAGGCGGCCGAGGACGCCGCCGCGGCGCTGACCCGGCAGCAGAGCCTGGCCGACGCCGCCGAGGGCGAGGTACGCCAGCTGGAAAAGCAGCTGGCCGCCGCGCCGGACATCGACCTTTCCGCCGCGCAGGCGGAGCACGCCGGCTTGAGCGCCGCGCGCGCGGACGTGCAGGCGCAAAAGAACGCCGCCGCCAACCGCCTGGACACCGACCGCCCGCTGCTGGCCGCGCTGCAGAGCGGCTGCCGGGCGCTGCACGAGGCCGAAAAGCAGCTGCAGACGGTGCAGGCGCTCGCCGATACCGCCTGCGGCACCGTGCCGGGCAAGGACAAGGTGATGCTCGAGACCTATGTGCAGATCGCCTGGTTCGACCGCATTTTACAGCGTGCCAACGTGCGGTTCCGCGTGATGAGCCGCGGGCAGTATGAGCTGGTGCGCCGTGCTGCCGCCGACGACCGCCGCCTGCAGAGCGGGCTCGATCTCGACATCGTCGACCATTACAACGGCAGCGTGCGCAGCGTGAAAACGCTGTCGGGCGGGGAGTCCTTCATGGCCTCGCTCTCGCTGGCGCTGGGGCTCTCGGACGAGGTACAGGCCTGCTCCGGCGGGGTGCAGCTGGACGCCATGTTCGTCGACGAGGGCTTTGGCACCCTGAGCGACGATGCCCTGCAGCTGGCGATGGACGCGCTCGAAAGCCTGACCGACGGCGGGCGGCGGCTGGTGGGCATCATCTCGCATGTGGCGCAGCTCAAGGGCCGCATCGACCGCCAGATCGTGGTGACCAAGAGCCCCGCGGGCGACAGCACCGCCCGCATCGTGACCCCGTAAAATACAGCAAAAGAGGGGTACAGGCGGTCTGGCGCAGCCAGCGCAGCCGAGCCCCTCTTTTGCTGTGTGTCGCGGTCTTAGAGGCCAAGGCCCTGCAGCAGCATGCCGCACGCGGTGCCCACGGCCCAGAGCAGGGCGGTCAAAAACAGGTTTTGCCGGCGGCTGGGGTTGATGCGCCAGAGCACCGCCAGCCCCACGCCGGCGCCGGCGCAGAGGCCCGCGAACAGGCTGCCGAAGCTGACGGCGCCCTGCGCGTAGAGCTGCGCCAGCAGCACGCTGGCCGCGCAGTTGGGCACGAGCCCCACGAGCGCCGCGGCGGCTGGCTGCCACGGGCCCATGCCGGCCAGAAACGCGGCCACGGCCTCGGCGCCGGCGGCGGCGAGCAGCACGCCCAGCGCCAGGTTGAACAGCAGCACAAAGACGAAGATCTCCAGCGTGTGCCGCAGCGCCGGGAGCAGGATGCCGCTGCCGGCCTCGTGCTCCTCATGGCAGTCGACCTGTGCGGCGCTGCCGGCATACCCGCCGTGCAGCACCGCGGGCAGAAAGCGGCGCAGCGCCGCGTCCAGCGCGGCACCCGCGCCGATGCCCAAAAGCGCCTTGCCGAGCAGCAAAAGCCCCAGCGCCTTCCACGCCTGCGGCGCGGCGGCCAGCACGGGGACGGCCTCGTCGCTGGTGGCGATGAACACGGCCAGCAGCGTGCCGGGCGTGATGACCCGGCTGGCGTAGAGGTTGGCGGCCAGCGCCGAAAAGCCGCACTGCGGCACGCAGCCCAGCAGCGCCCCCGGCACGAACCCCCAGCGCCCGCCGCCGGCCAGCGCGGCCTCGATGTTCTGGCCGTGGTGGCGCTCGAGCCATTCGATCAGCAGATAGGCGCCGAACAAAAAGGGCAGCAGCTTGGCGCTGTCGGCAAGGGCGTCGAGGATCAGTTCCAAATACTCAGCACGCATACGTTCTCCCGGTGTCATGGCAAGCGGGGGCGGCCGGTGCACGGCCTGCCCCCGCGGTTTTTTCGGTAAGGCTCAGTAGCGCTGCAAAATGGGGAAGATGAGCGCCAGCACGGCCCAGGCCACCTGGTAGAGCACCAGGGCGGGCAGCGGCAGCGCCGTGATGCCCAGCGCCGGCACCGACATGATGAGCGCCAGCACCGCCGAAAGCAGCACCGAGGCGGTGAGCACCATGCCGGCACGCTGCTCGCCGGCGGCGGCGCCGGCGGCGGCGCCGAGCCCGCCGACAAAGCTGGCGAAGCTGCCCAGATGCATCATGCTGCCGCTGCTCTCCGGCAGCCAGGCGGTGGCGGGCTCGAGCGTCTCGCGCTCCTCGGCCGTGAGCACCTTGACGGCGCCGGGCTGCAGGCCGTAGACGGTCTGCAGCAGCTCGGCATCGACGTTGAAATCATCCTGCTCGATCACCAGCGAGATGCCCTTGGCGCGCAGGCCGTCGAGCACGGCGGCGGTGTCCGCGTCGCGCTGGTAGGACAGCTGGAACACGCTGAACAGCTTGCCGGACACGGCCAGGTAGAGGAAGCGCCGCTGGTTGGCGCTGTAGCGCTGCTCGTACTCCAGCCCCGGGATCTTGACGCCGAATTCCTCCATCAGCGCGCGGTTACCGGCCAGCACGCGCTCGCCCTCGATCCAGCCGATGCAGCCCTTGCCGTAGATGGTCTCAAAGTCGTCGACCTTGGCCAGCAGCTTGCGGTTGCCGCCGATCATGCTCAAAAAGACGCTCTGCATGCTCTGGCTGCTCTGGGACAGCAGCGACGCCGCGTACATGATGGCGCGGTCGATCTGCTCCTTGTGCACCGGCTTGATGCCGCACAGGCGCACCGAGCCCTGCGGGAACAGGTCCCGCGTGGCGAGATGGATGACGTTGATGCGGCCAAGCTGGCGGATATCGTGCCAGCCGGGGATGACGGCGCCCACCTGCGCGGCGCTGCGCTGCATGAGGTACGCGGGCAGGGCCGAGATGAGCGTGCCGGCCAGCGGCGCGCCGAGGCAGAACACGGCGGCCAGCGCGGTGACGGCCTTGCCGGCATCCCTGTGGTAGATGAGGGTGAACAGCAGGCTGAGCACGGCGCAGACGAGCAGGCCGCGGGCCATCTGCTGCTGGTTCTTGTCACTGGGGCGGCGCGCCGTGGCCGAGGTCAAAAAGCCCTTGAACAGCTCGGTCGGGCGGCTGATGAGCACGCAGGGGCGCGGCTCGGCCAGGCCCTGCGTGGCGGCCTGCAGCATGCCGGAATCGACGAGCCGCCGGGCGACGGCGTGCTCGGTCCTGGCCGTGACAAGCCCGAACCCGGCGCGCAGGGTGTGCGCGTCCAGCAGCTTGCCGGCGGCGTTCGCGCACAGCAGCAGCGCCGCGGCGCCCGCCAGCAGGCAGAAGCGGTCGGGGTCATAGAGCGTCGGCACGGCGAGAAAGACGATGAGCTGGAGGAGCGCGCCGAAGGCGGCCAGCGCCGGCATGCTGTCCGGCGTGGGCGAGCGCACAAGGCCGGCGGCGCCCCACAGCAGCGTGCGCCAGTTGAGCGCGCAGGCAGCCGCCAGCAGCACCAGCATGGTGGCCAGCAGCGGCGTCGCGCCGGCCTGCGGCGAGAGCGGGCCCGGCAGCACGCCGCCGAACGCGGCGGCGCCCAGCACGATGAGCAGCAGCGCCAGCACGCCGGTGACGATGGAGCTGACGCCCAGCACGAGCGTCTGGCGGTCAAGGTCACGGCGTACGGCGGGCTCATCCTCGGGCTTTTCATAGCTGTGCTGCGCGGCATGCGGCGCGGCGATAAAGGGCGAGGTGGGCGTCTCGGTCTGCTCGTCCTCCGGCACGCCGGTAAAGCGCAGCGGCGCGGCGGCGGGCGGGGTCTCGGCGGTGCCCATCAGGTTGTAGGCCGCCTGCATATAGGAATCGTCGGGCAGCGGCGCCTCGTCGGCAGGCGCGGCGTTGATGGACTGCTCGATCCCCTGCACAAAGGGCGAGGCAGCCGGCTGCGCGGCGGGCTGTGCCGGGGCGGC
>CANRBN010000034.1 GCA_947628865.1 uncultured Gemmiger sp. | reverse complement strand
AGCTACTGGGACGACCTGCTCGAATACCCGCAGTACACCCGCCCCGAGGTGTGGGAGGGCCGCGCCGTGCCGCCGGTATTGCTCACCGGGGATCATGGCCGCATCGCCGAATGGCGCGGCGCGCAAAGCCGCGCGCGCACAAAAGCCCGCCGGCCCGACCTGTACGACCGCTGGTGCCAAACGCATCCGCTGGCCGTGCCCAAGTGGAAACGCGGGGAAAAGGCCCGGCTGGCGCGCACCGAGGCACAGCTTTGGCAGGCGGCGGCGATCTATCACACGGCGTGGCAGCGCCAGCGGCAGGCGCTTTGCACGCCGGAATACCTTGCGGCCAACACCCCGGAGACCTTTGCCGAGGAATTGGCCCGCGACCGCGCGCGGGGCTGGGCCTTTTACCTGCACACGACGGGCGAAGAGCCCGACGCGCTCGTCGGCGTACACCGCCAAAGCGGCGAGATCAGCCGCCTGTATGTGCTGCCGCAGCGGCAGGGGCAGGGCATTGGCGCCAAGCTGCTGGCCTTTGCGTGCAAAAAGATACTGGCCGACGGCGCCGTGCCCTGGCTGGAGGTGCTCAGCTGCAACACCGGCGCGCGGCGCCTGTACCGCCGCATGGGCTTTGTGCCCACGGGCGACGCCAAGGCGCTGGACGGCACCCCCAACCTGCCCGGCGTGCCGGCGCCGGCGCTGCTCCAATACCGCTACAGGGAAAAGGATTGACGCGACCGCGCCTCCTATATGGTGCTTGAGCGCCGCCCGGCGCCACAACCTCTTGTGAAATTGTACCGAAATGTGGAAAATGCTCTGGTAAAACTTCACAAAGAGACATCGCCGGGACCCCCATAATACCAGAATCCTGCCAAATTTGCGAAAATCCACTGTACAAAATACCCAAAATGGGATAGAATGATGGTAACCGAGGCGGTGCGTCTGCCCGCCTGAACAAGCCCGCGGTAGTATTTTTGGGCGTATCAAAGTAGGAGAGATTTGCTATGTACGTAAAAGAAGTTACCGTTGAGAATCAGGTGGGCCTGCATGCCCGTCCGGCCACGTTCTTTATCCAGAAAGCCAATGAGTACAAGGCCTCCATCTGGGTCGAAAAAGAGGAGCGCCGCGTCAACGCCAAGAGCCTGCTGGGCGTGCTCAGCCTGGGCATCGTCGGCGGCACGAGCATCCGCATCATCGCCGACGGCACCGACGAGCAGGCCGCGGTCGACGGCCTTGTCAAGCTGGTCAACTCCGGCTTCACCGAGTAAGCAAACACCCGTACACCTTGCGGCAGGGCCATCCCCTGCCGCTTTTTTTCGAGGGAACATGACCAAAGCAGAACTGTACAAAAAAGCCTGCATGCTGCCGCTGCTGCCGGGCGTGTATATCATCCGCGACAAGGCCGATACCATCATCTACATCGGCAAGGCCAAGCGCCTGCGCACGCGCGTCAGCCAATATTTCCGCGAGGGCGTCCCGCACGACGCCAAGGTCACCCAGATGATCGCCCACGCGTTCAGCTTTGACGTCATCGTCTGCCAGAGCGAGTTCGAGGCGCTTGTGCTGGAGGCCAGCCAGATCAAGGCCCACACGCCCAAATACAACATCCTCCTCAAGGACGACAAGGGCTACAGCTACGTCAAGGTGACAAAAGGGGACTGGCCGCGACTTTCCGCCGCGCTGCAAAAGGACGATGACGGGGCCGAATACATCGGCCCGTTCACCTCCTCCTTTGCGGTGCGCGAGATGGTCGAGACCGCGCAGGATTGCTTTTTGCTGCCCCGCTGCGGCAAGGACTTCCCGCGCGATATCGGCAAGGGGCGGCCCTGCCTCAACGCCCACATCGGCAAGTGCATGGCGGTGTGCGGCGGTAAGATCTCCTGCGCCGCCTACAACGACGCCGTGCAGGGCGCCGTGCGCATGATCCGCTACGGCAAAAAGGACATCGTGCGGCAGTTGAAAGAAAAGATGGACGCCGCCGCCCTGCGCCTGGATTTTGAGTCAGCCGCTTTGCTGCGCGACCAGATCGCCGCCATCGAGCGCGTGGCCGGCGGGCAGAAGGTCGTGCGCGGGGACGAGGGCGAGATGGACGTCGTCGCGCTGGCCGGCACCTCCCGTGCGGTCTGCGCCGCCGTGCTGCGCTACCGCGAGGGCCGTCTGGCCGACAAGCGGGAGTTCGTCTTCCGCGATACCGCCGACATCGACGCCGTGCGCGAGGAATTCCTGCCGCAGTATTATCTCGACGGCGAGGCCGTGCCCAGGACCGTCGCGGTCGATGCCCTCCCCGCCGACCACGAGGCGCTGCACAAGGCGCTGGAGCAGGCGCGCGGCGCCGCCGTCAACCTCTATGTGCCGCAGCGCGGCGACGTCGCCAAGCTGGTGACCATGGCCTACACCAACGCCGTCGAGCGGCTGGGGCGGGAGAGCGGGCGCTGTTCGCGCGAGGAAAAGCTGCTCGAGGAGGCCGCGCAGGTGCTGGGGCTTTCGGCGCCGCCGCGCCTCATCGAGAGCTACGATATCTCCAACTGGGGCGACGGCTCCAGCGTCTGCGGCATGGTGGTGTTCAAGGACGGTCGCCCCTGGCGTAGCGGCTACCGGCGCTTTGCGATGAAGACCGTGTCCGGCACCGACGACTATGCCTCGCTGGCCGAGACGCTCTCCCGCCGCGCCGCCGAGTACGAGGCCGCCCGGCGCGGCGAAAAGCCGGACGGGCCGCAAAACCAGTTCGCCTGCCTGCCCGACCTGCTGCTCATCGACGGGGGCCGCGGGCAGGTGGCCGCCGTCAAGGCCGCGCTCAGGGGCACGGCGCTCGAAAACGTGCCCACGTTCGGCATGGTCAAGGACGACCACCACCGCACCCGCGCCATCGTCGACGACCGGGGCGGCGAGATCGCCATCAACCGCCACCGCAACATCTTTACCTTTGTCACCAACATCCAGGACGAGACCCACCGCTTTGCCAACGACTACCGCAAGCGCATGATGAAAAAGAAGTCCTACGCCGCCACGCTCACCGACATCCCCGGCGTCGGCCCCAAAACGAGCGAGGCGCTGCTCCGGCATTTCAAGACCGTGCGCGCCGTGCGCGCGGCGAGCATCGGCGACCTCGAACAGGTCAGGGGCATCAGCCATAAAATGGCGGAAAAGATCTACAACGCCCTGCGCGGATGAAAGCGGGGCGCATACAGGGCTGCGCGGGCGTTTTCGGGGCGGCATTGGGCAAAAATATCTTTTTGCGGCGGCAAAAGGCCCGCCGGCCCGCCCCTTGACAACGCCGCCAAAACAACGCATAATAGGGGTATCAGCAGGCAGGGGAGGGAGCGCGATGCGCGTGATCGCCGGGTCGGCCCGCGGCACGCCGCTGCGCGCCCTGCCGGGCACCGACATCACCCGCCCCACGCTCGACCGCGTCAAGGAGGGCATGTTCTCGTCGGTGCAGTTCCTTGTGCCCGGCGCGCGCGTGCTCGATCTCTTCGCCGGCAGCGGTCAGCTGGGCATCGAGGCGCTCTCCCGCGGAGCCGCGCACTGCGATTTCGTCGATGCCTCGCCCAAGGCCGCCGCCCTCGTGCGGGAAAACTGCCGCGCCGCCCATGTGGAGCCGCGCGCCGCCGTCACCGTGTGCGATGCGTTCGCCTTTTTGCAGCGCGCCGCCGCCCCGTATGACCTTGTCCTGCTCGACCCGCCTTTTTCTCAGGGCACGCTGGCAAGGCTGCTGCCGCTGCTGGGCGCGCGCACGGCGCCGGGCGGTGCGGTGCTGGCCGAGAGCGAGCTCGGCGCCCTTTTGCCCGCGCGGGCCGGCGCGCTCGTGCTCGCCAAGCAGTACCGATACGGAAAGATCCTCGTCACACGGTATCAGCCGCAGGACGAAGCAACGTCAAATTAGTACAGGAGGTTCGGGAACCATGAACGTCGACCAGCTGCTCGAACTGATGGAGGAAACGCTCGAGGAGGGCACGGCCATGCCGTTCGCCGCCTCGCGGCGGCTTGTGGATGTCGACCGCATCCGCGATATCATCGACGAGGTGCGCAACAACCTGCCCGACGAGATACGGGACAGCAAAAAGATCGTCAACGACAAAGACCAGATCCTGGCCGACGCCCAGCAGAACGCCGACAACATCATCAAAAAGGCCGAGGAGCGCTCCCGCACCCTCGTCAGCGAGGAGGAGGTCGTCAAGCGCGCCAAGAAATACGCGGCGGAGCTCGTCTCCTCCGCCAAGAGCCAGGCCGACGAGCTCATGCGCAGCGCCGTCAACTACTGCGAGAACGTGCTCAAGCGCTCCGAGGAGACGCTCGGCCAGAGCGTGGCCAGCATCAAGGCCACCCGCATGAACCTGCGCAAGGTGCCCGCCAAGGTGCCGCAGCCCCAAAAGCCCGCCGCCGACAAGCGCTGACCGCCCGCTTCCCGCCCCCGCGGGGCCCGGATGACAAGATCTTACATTTTTTTTGCCCGCAACGGTGATTTTCCGCCGCTGCGGGCTTGCTTTTTTTCCCGGAATCTGGTAAGATAGAACTGCCCTGAGTGGGTTAAAATGGGTAATAGAGAGCATCAAATGGGTCAAAGTGGGGATTTTCAACGGTTTCCACAGACTTTTCAACCATACGCCAGCGGGAAAGGAGGGGGAAAGCGATGCTCGTCGGCCAGTACGATTACGCCGTGGATGCCAAGGGGCGCATCAATTTCCCCGCCAAATTCCGCGAGGAGATGGGCGATGTGTTTTACGTCACCCGCTGGCTGGACAACTGCCTCGCCGCTTTCCCCAAAGAGGAATTTGAAAAGCTCGCCGAGCGCATCGAGGAAAAGGGCATCGTGCGCAGCCGCGCCGCCGCCCGCGCTTTCTTCAGCGCCGCGGTCGAGGTCGTGCCGGACAAGCAGGGCCGCATCCAGCTGCCCGCCCGCCTGCGGGACTACGCGCGCCTCGACCACGATGTGAGCATCATCGGCAGCCGCCATTTTGCCGAGATCTGGAACACCGCCGCCTGGAACGAGAGCCAGCAGGGCGCGGACGAGACCTTCACCGAGCAGATGGAGCAGCTCGATTTCTAAAGCAGGGCAGAGGAGGCGCCCCACGATGGAGTTCAGCCATACCCCTGTTTTGCTCGCCGAATGCCTGGCGGGGCTCGCCGTCGACCCCGCCGGCACCTATCTGGACGGCACAGCCGGCGGAGCCGGCCACAGCTACGAGATCGCAACGCGCCTGACCACCGGGCGGTTGATCGCCTTAGATCAGGACCCGGATGCGGTGGCAGCCGCCGCCGAAAAGCTCAAGGGTCTGCCCGCCCGGGTGGTTCAGGCCAATTTCCGCGATACCGCCGCCGTGCTCGAGCGTTTGGGCATCACCGCGCTGGACGGCGCCCTGCTCGACCTTGGCGTCTCCAGCCATCAGCTGGACGATGCCGCGCGCGGCTTCTCCTATCTGAACGATGCCCCGCTCGATATGCGCATGAGCCGGTCGGGCCCCACCGCCGCCGACCTTGTCAACACCTTGAGCCGGGAGGAGCTGGCCCGCATCCTGCGCGATTACGGCGAGGAGCCCCGCGCCTGGGCCATCGCCGGCATGCTGGTCGCGGCGCGGGAGCGCGAGCCCATCACCACAACGGGCCGGCTGGCGGCGCTCATCGCGGACGCCGTGCCGCCCGCCGAGCGGCGCAAGAGCAAAAACCCGGCCCGCCGCAGCTTTCAAGCCATCCGCATCGCGGTCAACGGTGAGCTGGACGCCCTCAACGAGGGTCTGGATGCCATCTTTGCCGCCCTTGCCACCGGCGGGCGCCTGTGCGTGATCACGTTCCACAGCCTCGAGGATCGGCTGGTCAAGAACAAGTTCCGCCGCTGGTCCGCCGGCTGTACCTGCCCGCCGGAGCTGCCGGTCTGCGTGTGCGGCGGCAGGCCGAAAGCCAGGCTCATCACCCGCAAGCCGCTCACCGCCGGCGAGAGAGAGCTCGCCGAAAACCGCCGCAGCCGCAGCGCCAAGCTGCGCGTGCTGCAAAAGCTTTGAGTTTCCGCCGCCCAGCGCGGCGTGTCCCGCCGAGAGGAGAAGATCGCTCATGTACAGTGCCGCACCCGCCTATGCGCCGCGCACCGCGCCGCAGCCCGAAGCCGTTCCGGTGCGCGTCGTGCGCGGCGGTCGCTATGGCCTGCGCAGGGCCCGCACCGTCGCCCGCAATGTGCTGTGGGGGTTGGCGGCGGCCCTGCTGCTCCTGATGATCGTGGCCGTGGTCTACAGCCAGGCACAGGTCACGCGCCTGTCCGGCCAGCTGGAAAAGACCCGCTCCGAGCTGACCAACGCCCAGAGCGTGTATGACTACCTCTCCGAGACCCTGAGCGACATCACCAGCACCACCAACGTCCAGCAGATCGCCGAGGGGCGGCTGGGCCTGGTGCGGGCGGATGCCAGCCAGATCACCTACATCAAGCTGCAGGAGCAGAGCGTGATCGAACGCTCCAGCCACGGGCTGGATCGCGTGATGGAAAATTTCCGCACCGCGGCGCTCAGCCTGCTCAACACCCTTGACCCGTAAGATCCTGTAGGCCCGGCAAAGCCAGAGGCTTTGCCGGGCGGATTTTCAATTTCCGGCACGCCGGCGCCGCCCGTGCCGCAAAAGGATGCCAGCCCATGAATGTCCCGTACCGGCCCGAACCGCATAACTCCGCCACCAACGGCCTGCGCGTGCGCACCATCGTGCTCGTGACGGCGTTTTTGATCTTCGGGTTCGGTGTCTTACTGTACCAGCTGTATGTGCTGCAGCTGCGCGACAGCGCCGTCTACCGCGCCGGTGCCGCCCAGCAGCAGCTCTCGGACGAGGTCCTGCCCGCCACGCGCGGCTCCATCTACGGCGCCACCGGCAAGCTGCTGGCCAAGAGCAGCACGGTCTGGAACCTCATCGCCGACCCCTCCTACACCACCGAGGAGGGCCAGTCCTACCTGCGCGAGGCGAGCGAGACCATCGCCACGCTCTTGAACAACGGCACCACAGCCGACACCCTGTACGAATATTTGAGCGACAGCACGCGCAAATACCGTGTTCTGGCGCGTGAGCTGGATATGCCCACCATCGAGGCCATCCTCGAATATGCCGACACCCTGCATGTCCCCCAGCGCGATGCCGAGGGCAACATCCTCTACGATGCGGACGGCCAGCCCCGCCCGGGCCGGCAGGTGCTCAACCTCTACCGGGAGCAGAGCTCCATCCGCAGCTATCCGCACGGGGCGTTCCTTTCCTCGGTGCTGGGCTTCTGTGATGCCGAGGGCAACGGCATGTACGGGCTGGAAAACTCCTACAACACCGAGCTGGCCGGCACGCCGGGGCGCAGCCTGAGCTCCCGCAGCATGTACGGCTATGAGCTGGACGACGAAAACGCCGATATCCACCCCGCCATCGACGGCTACGACCTGCACCTGACCATCGACGAGAACGTGCAGGCCGTGCTCGAAAACTACCTGACGCGCGCCGTCGAGGATTTCAACATCAAGAGCCGCGCCTGTGCCATCGTGATGGACGTCAACACCGGCGCGCTGCTCGGCATGGCCACGGTGGGGCAATTCGACCCCAACGAGCCCTACACCATCTACGACGGCGAGCTGGCCGCCATCCTGGAGAACGGCATCCTCGACGCCGCCACGACCGAGACGCTGCGCACCCGCCTGGGCGAGAAGGAAGTGGCCGACTATGTCGCCGACGGCCAGATCGACAGCGAGGAATATTCCACCGTGCAGGGCATGATGCGCGAGGCACAGTGGAAAAATAAAAACCTGACCGAGCTGTATTTCCCCGGCTCGGTGTTCAAGCTCGTGACGGCCTCGGCGGCCTTGGATTCCGGCCTGATGGGCCCGGGGCAGACGTTCTACTGCAACCGCTCCATGGTCGTCAACGCGGGCACCGCCTACGAGCACACCTACAACTGCGCGCGCAACGCGGCGCACGGCCAGCTGGATCTGGCCGGCGCGCTCAACCACAGCTGCAACCTCTATTTCATCCAGGTCGGCCAGCTGATCAGCCCGGTCGTCTTTTACGATTATATCCAGGCCTTCGGCTTCACCGAGCCCACCGGCATCGACCTGCCGTTCGAGACGCGCTGGTCGAGCGTTTATACCGACAAACAGATGGCCGAGACCACCACCAACCTCTACTCCGCCACCTTCGGCCAGAACGAGAGCATCACCCCGCTGCAGATGGCCACCGCCGTGGCGGCGGTCGTCAACGGCGGGTATCTGGTCACGCCGTATGTGGTCGATACCGTCACCGATGCCGGCGGCAACGTCGTCCGGCAGAACACCGTCAACATCCGCCGCCAGGTCATCTCCGAGGAGGTCAGCGCCACGATGTGCTCCATGATGGAGGACAACGTCGGCCACGGCACCGGCGAGGGCTACCATTCCTGCGCCAACGCCTATGTGGCGGGCTACCGCATCGGCGGCAAATCCGGCACGGCCGAGCAGATCAACCGCTCGGTGCGCGGCTATGACGGCGACTATCGCAAGGGCATGAGCTTCGCCGCCGTGCTGCCCATCAACGATCCCGAGATCGAGGTCTTCGTGCTGCTCGACGACCCGCAGTACGCCGAGGATCTGGCCAGCGCGGTGGTGGCGCCGGTGGTCGGCAACATCATCAGCGAGGTGGCGCCATATCTTGGTATCACGCAGGATCCCGAGTACGCGCCCGAGGGCAGCGTCACGGTCAAAAACTGTGTCGGCCAGACCTGGACGCGCGCGCAGGTCACGCTCAACGTGCAGGGGCTGGGCCATTCCGTCATCGGCCCGCAGGGCACCATCACCTACCAGTACCCCTACGCGGGCACGCAGGTGCCGGCGGGCTCCACGATCTACCTCTACGCCAACACCGACCGCGGCCAGCAGACCACCGTGCCGGATGTGACCGGCAAGACCGGCACCTTTGCCGTCCAGATGCTCAAGGCCGCGGGCCTCAACGCCGAGATCGTCGGCGACGGCGCGGCGCGTGTGACCGTGCAGAGCCCCGCGCCCGACTCGAGCGCCGAGATGGGCACCGTCGTCACGGTGACCACCGAGGGCTGACCCCCAACACCCCAGCAGCAGGAGAGGAGAAACGACCCATGCAACCGATGCGCGCCAACGAACTGTTTGCCGGCCTTGCCATGACCGGGCCCGAGCTCATCACCGACGTCGTCACCGACAGCCGCGCCGTGACGCCCGGCTGCGTTTTCGTCTGCTTTGCCGGCGCGCGCGTCGACGGGCATGCCTATGCCGCGGCGGCGCTGCGCGCCGGGGCGGCGTATATCGTCGCCAACCGCCCGGTCGAGGGCGTTCCGGCGGAAAAGACCGTCCTCGTCGAGAGCAGCCACCGCGCCATGGTGCGCATGGCGGCCAACTACCGCATGCTGTTCAGCCCGCTGATGGTGGGCGTGACCGGCAGCGTCGGCAAAACGACGACCAAGGATTTCACCTACGCGGTGCTGGCGGCATTCGGCAACACGCTCAAGACCAACGGCAACGAGAACAACGAGATCGGCCTGCCCAAAACGCTGTTCCGTTTGGAGCCGACGACCGAGTACGCCGTCATCGAGATGGGCATGAGCCATGCCGGCGAGATCGAGCGCCTGGCGCGCGCCGCGCGCCCCTCGGCCGGCATCATCACCAGGATCGGCGTCTCACACCTGGAAAATCTCGGCAGCCGTGAGAATATACTGAAAGCAAAACTGGAGATCTGCTGCGGCCTGCCGGACGGCGCGCCGCTGGTTTTGAACGCGGACGACGACCTTTTGCCCGCCGCCGCGCTGCCGGCGCGCCTGCGCCCCGTGTGGTTCAGCGCCGCGGGCCGCGAGGAGGCCGATGTCCTTGCCGCCGACGTGCGCGACGACGGGCAGGGGACGGCCTTTGTCATCGTCGATGCCCTGCACGGGCGCCTGCCGGCGCGCATCCCCACCGTGGGGCTGCACACCGTGGGCGACGCGCTTGCGGCCTACGCCGCCGCCACGCGCCTGGGGCTCGAGCCCGCGCGCGCCGCCGCGGCGCTGGCGGATTACACGCCCAGCGGCCATCGGCAGAACATCGTGCGGCACGGCGGCGTGACCGTCATCGAGGACTGCTACAATGCCAGCCCGGACAGCATGCGCGCCGCCCTGGGCGTGCTGCGGGGCCTGCCGGGCCGCCATGTGGCGGTGCTGGGGGATATGCTCGAGCTCGGCGCCGCCGAGCAGTCCGCCCACCGGGAGATCGGGGAGCTCGCGGCCAAAAGCGGCGTAGAGCTGCTCATCGCCTGCGGGCCGCGCAGCAAGGCCATGGCCGAGGCGGCGGCCGCCGCCGGCACGGCAACTTGGCATTGCCAAACGGCGGCGGAAGTGGTAGGATATCTACAGGAAATCGTCCGCCCCGGGGATGCCATCCTCTTCAAGGCCAGCCACAGCGTCGGCCTGGAGGAAAGCCTTGCGGCGTTTTACAAGGCCTGGCCCGCGTGACGCGGCAATGACGGTACGCTTGGAGGAATGACGGCATGGAGAGGATCGTCTCCTGGATGTTGATCGCCGCGGCGGTGGCGGGCTTTTGCGTGACGGCGGCGTCGGGCTGCGTGCTCATCCCGGCGCTGCACCGGCTGCATTTCGGCCAGTCCATCCGGGAGGACGGTCCCACCTGGCACAGCAAAAAGAAAGGCACCCCCACCATGGGCGGGCTGTGCTTTATCCTGGGCATCCTGGCGGCGCTGGCGGTGGTGTACATCACGTTCCGCCGCGAGGCCCCCGACCTTTTGAGCGAGCGGGACGTCCAGCTCGTGCTGCTCGTGCTGTTCCTGGCGCTCGGCTCCGGCTTTATCGGCTTTCTGGACGACTTCATCAAGGTGCTCCAGCACCACAATCTCGGGCTGTACGCGTGGCAAAAGCTGCTCATGCAGTTCGCCGTGACCGCCGTGTTCATGGGCGGGCTCCACCGCTTCGGGCTGGACGATACCGCCGTCAGCCTGCCGGGGCTTGGCAGGGTGGAGCTGGGATTCGCATATTATCACATCGTCTTTCTCGGGCTGATCTTTTTGATCAACGCGGTCAACCTGACCGACGGGCTCGACGGCCTGTGCTCCTGCGTGACCTTTGTGTCCATGCTGGGGTATCTGATGGCGGCGAGCCTGTTGGCCTGCTACAGCTCGGCGGTGCTGGCCACCGCGGCGGCGGGCGCCTGCGCGGGCTTTCTTGTGTGGAACTTTTACCCCGCCCGGGTCTTCATGGGCGATACCGGCAGCATGTTCCTGGGCGGGCTCGTGGCCGGGCTGGCGTTCATCCTCGGCAGGCCGGAGCTGGTGCTGTTCTTCGGCATCGTGTACATCTGGGATGCCATGACCGTCGTCATCCAGCGCGTGTATTTCAAGCTCACGCACGGCAAGCGCATCTTCAAGATGACCCCCATCCACCACGCCTTTGAGATGCGCGGCTGGCGGGAGGCCAAGATCGATCTGTTCTTCAGCCTCATCGGTCTCATCGGTACGGCGCTCGGCGCGCTCTACATCTACATCGGCTGAAAGCCGCGCGGCAAGCGGGGAAAGGGGGCGGCAAAATGGGCGCGGGCAGCGTTGTGGGCGTCGTGCTGCAAAAGCTGTACGATACCTTTTTTGCCAACACGTTCCGCTTTGTGCGGCATTTTCTTTTGCCCAGGGGCGACCGCGGGCGCATCTCGTGGAATTTTGTGGCCACCCTGGGCATTTTGCTTGTGTACGGGCTGGTCACGCTGTTCTCGGCCAGCTACGCCACCGGCTACGCCAAAACGCAGGATATCTACCAGTACATCCGCCCGCAGGTGATCATCGCGCTCGTCGGCTTCGTGCTCATGCTGCTGCTCTCCAACCTCAACTACCGCGCCTTGCAGTACGCGCACTGGCCGCTCTACCTGTTGACCATCGTATTCCTCATCTGGGCGCTGCTCAGCGATCCGCAGAACGGCCACTACCGCTGGGTGTTCCCGTTCGGCAAGACGGGGCCGCTCTCCTCCATCAGCTTCCAGCCGTCCGAGATCGCCAAGCTCTCGGCCATCCTCGGCGTCGCCACCTACACCGACGCCCACTACGCCAAGCGCAAGACGCTGTTCCACGGCATCATCGGGCCGCTGCTGCCGCTCATCCCGTTCATCATCCTTTTGTACCTCGAGCCGCACCGCTCCGCCATCATACTGACGGTGATGATCGTGTTCACCATGCTCATCTGCGGCGGCTGCGGGCTGCGCTGGATGCCCCTGATCATCCCGGCGGGCGCCGCGGCGGCGCTGTACATGCTGCTGCATTCCGGAAGCACCGGCACCGAGCGCATGGGCGGCGTATGGGGCGTGGCCGCGCCGGACATCGCCTCGCTCCAAAATGACTGGCAGACCCTGCAAAGCGTGTTCGCCATCTCCAGCGGCGGCCTGACGGGGCTGGGCATCGGCAACGGACGCCAAAAGCACCAGTGGCTGCCGGAATCCGTCAACGATTTCATCTTCGCCGTCCTGTGTGAGGAGCTCGGCTTTATCGGCGGCGCTCTGTGCATGCTGCTGTTCGCGGCGCTCATTTTGCAGGGCATCTTCATCGCGCTCAAGGCGCCGGATTATTTCGGCACCATGCTGGGCATCGGCCTGATGGCCCAGATCGCCTGGCAGGTGTTTTTCCACATCGGCACCGTCACCGCCACCACGCCCAATACCGGCATCAGCCTGCCGTTCTTCTCCTCCGGCGGCACGAGCCTGCTGCTCCTGCTTGCCCAGATGGGTATTTTGCTGAGCATTTCGCGCGCCGGCAACGCGCAGGAGGAGCGGCACCGCAGGCAGGCCTCCCAGCCGCCCGTCTACCGCGCCGCGCCGCCGCGCACCGCGCCGGCGGCACGCTGAAAACACCAAAAGGGGGCTGTACCATGCGCGTTCTCATCGCCGCCGGCGGCACAGCCGGGCACATCAACCCGGCGCTGGCCATCGCCGGCGCCCTCAAGGCCGCCGTGCCGGACGCCGACATCCACTTTGCCGGTCGGCGCGAGGGCATGGAATACGGTCTCGTCACCAAGGCGGGATATGCCTTCCACCACATCGAGATCAACGGCTTCCAGCGCAAGCTGAGCGTGCAGAACCTTGGCCGCAACCTTGAGGCGCTGTGGCATCTGGCGCTGTCCGGCCCGCGCACCCGCGCCATCCTGCGCGCGGTCAAGCCCGACCTCGTCGTCGGCTGCGGCGGCTACGTCAGCGGGCCGGTGGTGCGCGCCGCCGCCAAAAAGGGCATCCCCACCGCCATCCATGAGCAGAACGCCTACCCCGGCGTGACCAACAAGCTGCTGGCCAAAGATGTCGATGTCGTCCTGGCCGCCAGCGCCGCGGCGGTCGAAAAGCTCGGCGCGCCGCAAAAGACCTTTGTCGTCGGCAACCCCGTGCGCCCCGAGCTGCTCACGCAGGACAGGGCCGCCGCCCGCGCCCGCCTGCAGGCGGGGGAGCGCACGGTCATCCTGAGCTTTGGCGGCAGCCTCGGCGCGCGGCGCATCAACGAGGTCGTGGCGGCGCTGTGCGCGTGGGAGCAGCACACCGGCCAGAACATCCTGCACCTGCACGCCACCGGCAGCCGCGGCGTACAGCTTTTCAAGGATCTGGCCGCCAGCGAGGGCTTTGCCCCCGGCGACGGGCTCATCGTCAAGGAATACATCGAGAACATGCCCCAGCTGCTCGCCGCCGCCGACCTGGTCATCGCGCGCTCCGGCGCGCTCACGCTGGCCGAGCTCGAGGTCATGGGCCGGGCGTCCATCCTCATCCCCAGCCCCAACGTGGCCGAGAACCACCAGTACCACAACGCCATGGAGCTGCAAAGGGCCGGCGCCGCCGTCGTGCTCGAGGAGAAAGACCTGACCGGCGAAAAGCTGGTCGCCGCCGTGCAGGCGCTGCTGGCGGAGCCGGGGCGCCTGCGGGCGATGGGCGCCAACGCCAAAACGCTGGGCGACCCGCACAGCCTTGAAAAGATCACCCAAAAGCTGCTGGAGCTTGTGCAAAAATAACCCCCCGCAAGGCAAAGGAGGCATGCGCGATGAGCCGGGGATCCGATCACGGCCGCGGCGCGGCCTCCTTTTCCGCTTCCGCCGTGAGCAGGGCGCCGGCAGCGCGCGGCAGGCGCAGCGTGGGCAGCCGCGTCGGCCTGCAAAAGGGCGCCGCCGCGCGCACGCCCGCCGCCGGC
>CANRBN010000033.1 GCA_947628865.1 uncultured Gemmiger sp. | reverse complement strand
ATTTTGGCAGGCGGCGGGCATGGCCCGCCGTGCGCAAAGCCCCTCTTTTGCAGCGTGTCGAGTTTCTCGACACGCTGGGGCGGGCCCTGGCCCCGCCGACGGCGTGCGACTGCTCTTTAACCGTAATTCCCGCTGCCGGGCTGCGGCGCGATGCCCATCGAGATGCCGAGCGCCGCGTCGACGCGCTGCATGTCCTCCGGGGCAAAGCAGCCGGCGCGCGCGCGCAGGCGGCGCTTGTCGAGCGTGCGGATCTGCTCGGTCAGGACGATGCTGTCCTTGGCCAGGCCGCAGCGCTCGGCCCGCACCCCGATGTGGGTGGGCAGGCGGTTTTTGTCCTGCCGGGAGGTGATGGCCGCCGCGATGACGGTGGGGCTGTGCCGGTTGCCGATATCATTCTGGATGATAAGTACCGGTCGTATGCCGCCCTGCTCCGAGCCGACGACCGGGCTCAGATCCGCGTAAAAAACTTCGCCTCTGTGTACCTCCATGCTGTGCGCCCCCTGCTGTTTTGTCCGCGTTGCCGCTGCCCTTGGAGTAACCGGGCGGGCTGTTTGTCCCACAGACAGTATAAGCAAAACGGCGCGGGGTTAATCACGCGCCGGCGGTTTTCAGGCCCGTTCGAGCAGCACGAAGGCGGCGGCAAAGCCCGCCTCATGCGTGAGGCTGACATGGGCGGTGAGCCCGTTCTCGCGCAGGAAAGCCGCGGCCTTGCCGGAAAACTCAAACACCGGCGCGCCGCCGGGCCGGCGCAGGACGGCCACCTCGCCGAGCGAAAAGCCGCCGAGCCCGGTGCCCACGGCCTTCAAAAAGGCCTCCTTGGCGGCAAAGTTGGCGGCGGCGCTTTGGGCGCGGCGCGCATCGGGGAGAGCGGCGAGGAACGTCTGCTCCGCCGGGGCGAAGACATGGCGGAAAAACGCCTCGCTCGCGAGGCTTTTTTCCATGCGCGCGACCGCGCACAGGTCGGTGCCGATGCCAAAGACCGCCATTCTCGGGGCCTCCTTTGCGAATGCTTTTCTCCTGCTATCCACTATACCACGCCGCCGCCGGCGCTGCCAAGAGCCGGCGGCGCAAAATGCACAAAAAACACGCGCAAAACCGCGGCGAATTGGCGGGCCGGGGCATTGCCTTTTTGGGGCGTTTCGACTATACTGAAGCCAGGCAGTTTGGCTTTTTCGCATCATCAAGGAGGTATGTCTCATGCAGACCTATGGCATTGAAAAGCTCGGCATCATCGGCCCCAAGGCCGTGTACCGCAACCTGACCCCCGCCCAGCTGACGGAGGCCGCCCTGCGCCTGGGCGAGGGCTCGCTGACCAACACGGGCGCGCTGCTCGTGACCACCGGCAAATACACCGGCCGCTCGCCGGACGACAAGTTCATCGTCGACACCCCCACCATCCATGACGACATCGCCTGGGGCAAGGTGAACCGCCCCATCAGCCGCGAGAGGTTCGATGCCATCAAGGGCAAGGTGGCCGCCTATCTGCAGGGCCGCGAGGTGTTCGTCTTTGACGGCTACGCCGGCGCCGACAAGAAGTATACCCAGAAGTTCCGCGTCATCAACGAGCTGGCCAGCCAGAACCTGTTCATCCACCAGCTGCTCATCCGCCCCACCGCCGAGGAGCTGGAGAACTACGGCGAGCCGGATTACACCGTGCTCTGCGCGCCGGGCTTCAAGTGTGACCCGGCGGTCGACGGCGTGCACAGCGAGGCCGCCATCATGATCGACTACGAGGCGCACATGATCGTGATCTGCGGCAGCCAGTACGCGGGCGAGATCAAGAAGAGCGTGTTCAGCACCATGAACTATGTGATGACCAAGCTCAACGTCCTGCCCATGCACTGCTCCGCCAACATGGATCCCGACAGCGGCGAGACCGCCGTGTTCTTTGGTTTGTCCGGCACCGGCAAGACCACCCTTTCGGCCGATCCGGCGCGCAAGCTCATCGGCGACGACGAGCACGGCTGGAGCCCCGACGGCGTGTTCAACTTTGAGGGCGGCTGCTACGCCAAGTGCATCGACCTGTCCGCCGAGAAAGAGCCGGACATCTATAACGCCATCAAGTTCGGCGCGCTCGTTGAAAACGTCATCATGGATCCCGACACGCGCGAGCTGGATTTCGCCGACGGCTCTCTCACCGAGAACACCCGCGTGGGCTACCCCGTCAACTACATCAACAACGCCCAGATCCCCGGCGAGGGCGGCATCCCCAAGGTGGTCGTGTTCCTGACCGCCGACGCGTTCGGCGTGCTGCCGCCCATCAGCCGCCTGAGCCGCGAGGCCGCGATGTATCATTTCGTGACCGGCTTTACCAGCAAGCTCGCCGGCACCGAGCGCGGCGTGACCGAGCCGCAGCCCACGTTCTCGACGCTGTTCGGCGAGCCGTTCATGCCGATGGATCCGAGCGTGTACGCGCAGATGCTGGGCGAAAAGCTCGACAAATACGGCACCAAGGTCTATCTCGTCAACACCGGCTGGGCGGGCGGCTCCGCCGCCGAGGGCGCCAAGCGCATGAAGCTCGCCTATACCCGCGCGATGGTCACGGCGGCGCTGAACGGCAGCTTTGATTCCGTCGAGTTCAAGCACCACGACGTGTTCAATGTCGACTACCCCGTCAGCTGCCCCGGCGTACCGGACGAGAAGCTGGATGCCCGCGGCATGTGGGCCGACAAGGCCGCCTACGACGCGCAGGCCAACAAGCTGGCCAAGATGTTCGCCGACAACTTTGCCAAAAAGTACCCGAACATGCCCGCCGACATCGCCGCCGCCGGCCCCAAGCCGAAGGACTGAGTGCCCCACAGCACAAACACACCCCCTGCCGTAATGGCAGGGGGATTTTTTACAGGCTGCGCAGGCCCTTGGGGTAATGGTTTTTGATGCGCCCGCCGCTCATCTTTCCAAACCCGAGCGGCAGCCCGTCGACGAGGACGGCGCACCAACCGGGGGCGGCGGTGGCGGCCTCGATCTCCTCGCCGCGCAGCCAGGCGTCGGTGCGCGGGTCGTGCAGCGCGAGGCGCTCCTGATTGGCGCACCGCGCACCGTACGCCATGAACAGCGCGTGCGCGGGCTCGAACCGCGCCCCGCCGTGCCCGGTCAGCAGGCGGCCCGCCGGCACACCGGCGCGCAGCACCCGGACGCCGGGCAGCGCGGGCGCGCCCGGCGCCGGCAGAAAGACCTGCTCCCCCCTTTGCAGCGCGGGCTCGGCGGCGAGCGCGGGGAAGAGCTGCTTTGCGAACGCCTGCCACGCCGGGCAGGGCTTTGCCCGGGCGGGGCCGGGCGGGCGCCGACCGGGCGCCGGGGCATCGGGGCGCTTTTGCAGCCTGGCAATAAAATGCCCCTCGCCGCCGTCGGCGGGCCAGATGCGCCGGCAGCAGGCGGCGCGCGCATCGTCGCCTGCACGGTTCGGCTCGCCGGGGCGGCCAAAGCCCGCCGCGGACAGGTCACAGAGGGAAAACGCCGGGTGGCGGGCCAAAAAGGCGAGCACCTGGGCCTCGTCCTCCTCGGGGGAGAACGTGCAGGTGGAGTAGACGAGCAGCCCGCCGGGGGCCAGCAGCGCGGCGGCGCTGTCCAAAATGGCGGCGCCGAGCGCCGCACAGTGCTCGACGAGCGGTTGGCCGTACTGCGCCGCGGCGGCGGGCTCCTTGCGGAACATGCCCTCGCCGGAGCAGGGGGCATCGACGAGCACGCGGTCAAAGGCGCCGGGCAGCGCGGCGGCCAGCGCGGCGGTGTCGGCGTTGGTGACGACGGCGTTCGTCACGCCCAGACGCTCGAGGTTTTGGCGCAGGACGGCGGCGCGGGCGGCGTCCCACTCATTGGCGAGCAGGAAGCCCCGCCCCCGCATCGCGGCGGCCAGCTGGGCCGTTTTGCCGCCGGGCGCCGCGCACAGGTCGGCCACGCGCAGGCCGGGGCGAACCTCCAAAAGCGCCGCCGGCGCGGCGGCGCTGGGCTCCTGCACATAGAAAGCGCCGGCATGGTGGCAGGGATGCCGGCCCGGGCGGGCATCGGCATCGGCGAGGATGTACGCGCCCGGCGCGAACGGCGAGGGCGTGAGCGGCAGCCCGCAGGCGGCGGCGAGCAACGCGGGATCCCCGCGCAGGGCGTTGAACGTCAGCCCGCGGGCGGGCGCCGGGGCGGCATACCGGTACAGCCCGTCAAAGCGGGCGCCGAGCAGCGCGCGCTCGCGCCGCTCAAAGGCGGGCGGGAACAGGCTGACCACCTCCGGGATGCATATTCCCGGCATGACCGGGCAGAATACCGCCAAGGGAACGGGCGGGGCAATGGCGCCCCGCCGCCCGCAGCAGAAAGGAGAACAGCATCATGGCACAGAACAGGAACCAGACCTCGGGCAAGGCCCAGAACACTTCCTCCAGCAAGACGAACCAGCAGAGCAGCAACAGCACCGCCAACCGCGGCGGCGTCAACGGCACCGGCAAGAACTGCAAGTGAAGCAAAGCGGCGGGCGAAAGCGCGCCATCCCCGGCGGGATGAGGGCATCCCGCCCTACATCGCGGCGAACTCACCAGGGCCGAAAGCCCTTTCGGCGGGATGCGGGCATCCCGCCCTACATCGCGGCGAACTCACCAGGGCCGAAAGCCCTTTCGGCGGGATGAGGGCATCCCGCCCTACATCGCGGCAAACTCACCAGGGCCGAAAGCCCTTTCGGCGGGATGAGGGCATCCCGCCCTACATCGCGGCGAACTCACCAGGGCCGAAAGCCCTTTCGGCGGGGTGCGGGCATCCCGCCCTACATCGCGGAGAACGTGCAAAGACCGAAAGCCCTTTCGGCGGGGTGAGGGCATCCCGCCCTGCGGGGAGCCGGTATATGAGCGGACAGGATGCCGCCCTTACAGGCTCGGCTCATGGTGTGCCCAGAGGGCATCGAACAGCTGCTGCACGCGGGCGGTCTGCCCCCGCAGGTACAGCCAGCCCAAAAGACATTCGAGGCCTGTGGAGGCGCGGTATTCCTGCGCGGTGGCGTGCCTTGCCACCGTCGCCTTGCTGGCGTTGCGGCCCCGGCGCAGCACGGCGAGCTCCTGCTCGGTCAGCAGCGGCTCGAGCGCCGGCAGCTCCAGGCTCTGCGCCCGCGCGCTGACATAGCCGTTGGCGGCGCGGTGCAGCGCGTTCGGCCCAAGGCGCGTATCGCCCACAAGGCGCGCGCGCACCAACAGCGAGAGCACCGCGTCGCCCACAAAGGCCAGCGCCAGGGGCGACTGCTCGCGCACATCGACCGTGCCGTGCGGCACGGGCAGAGACGGTTCAGAACACATAGTCGAACTGGTACTCCCCGATCAGGATGGTATCGTTTTCCTCGACGCCCTGTGCGACGAGCTCGGCCAGGATGCCGGAATCGCCGAGCTGGGTCTGGAAATACTGCAAGCTCTCGTAATCCTCGACATCGGTGCCGGCAAGGATGCGCTCCAGCCACGGGGCGTCGATGTCGAACGTGTGCGCGTCCAGCCGCGTGACGGTGAAAGGCCGGCGCGGGGCATCGGCGGGGTCGGGGCGGGTGTATTGCGCCGCGAAGGTGCGCACCGGGGGCAGCTTTTGCAGATGCCGCCAGACGATGCCGGGCAGCGCGCCGGTGCCGATGTGCGCGGCGGCCGAGACGGCGTAGAATTCGAAGCCAAGCCCCTCGATGTAGGCTTTGAAATCGGCGATCTGTTCCGCGGTGGCGATATCGCACTTGCTCGCCAGCACGATCTGCGGGCGGGCGGCGAGCTCGGGGCTGAAATTCTTGAGCTCGGTGTTGATCTTGGCAAAGTCCTCCCTGGGGTCGCGCCCCTCGCTGCCCGAGACATCGACGAGATGCAGCAGCAGGCGGCAGCGCTCGACGTGGCGCAGAAAATCGTGCCCGAGGCCGACGCCCTCGGCGGCGCCCTCGATGAGGCCCGGGATATCGGCGCAGACGAAACTCTGCTCCTCGTCCACGCGCACGACGCCGAGCACCGGCACCAGCGTGGTGAAGTGGTAGTTGGCGATCTTGGGGCGCGCGGCGCTGATGGCGCTGATGAGGGTGGATTTGCCGACGTTCGGGAAGCCGATGAGCCCGACGTCGGCGATGACCTTGAGCTCGAGCGTGACGTGCAGCTCCTCGCCCGGCAGGCCGGGCTTGGCAAAGCGCGGGGTCTGGCGGGTGGGGGTGGCGAACCGCGCGTTGCCCCAGCCGCCGCGCCCGCCCCTGGCGACGGTGACGGGCTCGTCGCCCGAGATATCGGCGATGACGAGGCCGGTCTCGGCCTGCTTGAGGACGGTGCCGCGCGGCACGCGGATGACAAGGTCGGGCGCGTCGGCGCCCTTCATGCGGTCGCCGCGGCCATTGCCGCCGGCCTCGGCGGTATACTTGCGCTTGTAGCGGAAATCCAGCAGGGTGGAGAGGTTGTCGTCGGCGGCGAACAGGATATCCCCGCCGCGCCCGCCGTCGCCGCCGTCCGGCCCGCCGGAGGCGACGAATTTTTCACGGTGGAAGCTGACGGCGCCGTCCCCGCCCTTGCCGGCATGCAGCCAGACGGTCGCGACATCGATGAAATTGCCGGGCATGGTAAAACCCTCCGTGTGAAAAAGGCGGGCCCGTACAGGCCCGCCTTGGCTTGTGATTTACTGCTTGACGGTGCAGCGCTTGCGGTCGCGGCCGACGCGCTCAAAGTGGACGCGGCCATCGACGAGGGCAAACAGCGTATCGTCGCTGCCGATGCCGACGCCCTCACCGGGGTGGATGTGGGTGCCGCGCTGCCGCACAAGGATGTTGCCGGCCAGCACGAACTGCCCGTCCCCGCGCTTGACGCCGAGGCGCTTCGATTCAGAATCACGGCCATTTTTGGTGGAGCCTACGCCTTTTTTATGTGCCATGGTTTATTCCTCCTTACGCCTTGGCGGCTTTCGGGTCGATGGCGGTGATCTCGACCTTCGTGTAGGGCTGACGGTGACCCTTGCGCACCATGCTGCCTTTCTTGGCACGGTAGGTCAGGATGTTGAGCTTTTTGCCCTTGCCGTTCTTGACGACCTTGCCGGTCACGGTCGCGCCCTTGACGAGCGGCGTGCCGACCTTGAGCTTGCCCTCCTCGCCGACGGCGAGGACTTCGGCAAAGGTGACTTCGGTGTCCGGCTCGGCAGCGAGCTTCTCGACGAACACGGTGTCGCCGACCTTGACGCTGTACTGCTTGCCGCCGGTCTTGATGACTGCGTACATGGGATCATCTCTTTCTTCGAGTCTCGCTGGAGGGGGCGGCGCCCGCATTTTGCGAACGGGCACACTTTTCGGGCCTTTACCAAGCGGCTTTCGTATCATAGCATACCGGGGGCCCCAAGTCAAGAGGGCGGGAAAAATATTTTGCCGCCCGGCGCGCTCTACAGCGAAAGGCCGCTCTGCCGCGCGGCGGCGGCGACGGTGTTGCCCATGAGCATGGCGCGCGTCATGGGGCCGACACCGCCCGGCACCGGCGTGAGGTAAGCGGCTTTTTCGGCCGCGGCGGCAAAATCGACGTCGCCGTGCAGCCTGCCGTCCGCCCCGCGGTTGATGCCGACGTCGATGACGACGGCGCCGGGCTTGACCATATCGCCCGTGATGAAGCCCTGCCTGCCCACCGCCGCGACGAGGATGTCGGCACGGCGGCAGATCCCGGCCAGATCCTGCGTCTTGGAGTGGCAGACGGTGACGGTGGCGTTTTTCGCGAGCAGCAGGAGCGCCATCGGCTTGCCGACGATGTTGGAGCGCCCGACGACGACGGCATTTTTGCCGCCGATATCGGTGCCGGTGCTCTCGATCATGCGCAGGCAGCCGGCGGGCGTGCAGGGCAGGCAGCAGGGCTGGCCGAGCTGCATGCGCCCGACGTTGAGCGGCGAGAAGCCGTCGACATCCTTTTCCGGCGGGATGGCGCTGATGACGGCCTGCTCGTCGATGTGGGCGGGCAGCGGCAGCTGCACGAGGATGCCGTGTACGGCGGGATCCTGCGCCAGCATGCCGACGAGCGCCAGCAGCTCCGCCTGCGTGGTGCTCGCGGGCAGGCGGTGCTCGCGGCTCTCGATGCCGCACTGGGCGCAGTCGTTGACCTTGCCGCGCACATAGACCTGGCTGGCGGGATCCTCACCCACCAGCACGACGGCCAGGCAGGGCACCGTGCCCTTTTGCCTGAGCGCGGCGCAGGCCGCGGCGGCCTCGGATTTGACCTGGGCGGCAAGGGTCTTGCCGTCGATGAGTTGGGCGGGCATGGGTCATTCCTCCCTGGGCGCGGGGGCGTCGGGGACGCCGCCTGCGGCATCGTCTTGCGGGGCTTCCGCGGGCGTTTCGTCCGGCGGCGGGGCATCATCCGCGGGGGCGGCGGGCGTTTCGTCCGCGGGGGCGGCCAGCGCCTTGTTCATCTTGTCGGTGGCCGCCGTGAATTCCCTGTGGGAGGCCGAGGCCGGCAGCCGTTCGGGGAGGACGGCGGTCGGGCCGTCTTTCTGCTTTTTGATGTCGGCCACGGCCAGCGGCACCGTGAGCGGCGCGCCGCCCTGCCGGCGGCGGCCCAGCGCCCACAGCACGAGCGAAACGGCGATGGCCGCGATGGCCACCACCTGGCTGACGCGCAGCGTGGGGGTGAGCATGAGCGCGTCGGTGCGCACGCCCTCGATGAAAAAGCGGCCGATGCTGTACCAGATGACGTAATCGAGGAACAGCTCGCCGTCAAAGCGGCGTTTTTTCATGCGCAGAAAGATCAGCACAAAGCCCAGCGCGCACCACAGCGATTCATACAAAAAGGTGGGGTGTACGGGCAGGGACGGGTCGACCATGACGCCCTCGGCGGCCAGCACGGCCTGGTTGGCGGCCAGATAATCGTGTGTGGCGGCGCTGTACATGCCCCACGGCAGCGCGGTGTTGGTGCCGAACGCCTCCTGGTTGACGAAGTTGCCCCAGCGCCCGACGGCCTGCCCGATCAAAAAGCCCATGCCGACGAGATCGAACAGCGGCAGGATGGGGATCCTGCGCCAGCGCGCGGCCAGCCCGCCGAACAGAAACGCCCCGATGATGGAGCCGTAGACGGCGATGCCGCCGTTGCGGATATCGAGCACCTGCCAGATGCTTTCATACTCGAACGGCGCGAAAGCGACATAGTAGGCGCGCGCGCAGACGATGGCCATGACGGTGCCGATGACGACGACATCGACGAGGCGGTCGCTGTCGATGCCGAAATCCGGCGCGAAGTGGAACGCGAACGCCAGCGCCAGCAGCATGCCCAGCGCGATGAGCGCGCCGTACCAGTACAGATTGAAGCCGCCGATGCGCAGCAGCACGCGGTCGACGGTGAGCTCCAACCCCAGCGCGGGGAACGAGACGACGTTGGTCATGCCTGGCCTCCTTGCTGCGGCTGTATCTCGACGTAGGCGCTCTGCTCCTCGTCAAAGGCGGCACGCAGGGCGGCGTCGGCGTCCTCGGGCGCGAGGGCGGCCAGCGCCGCGATCTGCTCCTCCAGCGTATAGCCCTTGAGCTCGGCGCTGAGCAGATCCTCGGCGGTATCGTCGGCGCTCTCGAGGTCGGCGATGAGGTCGCCGTAGACCTCGTTCTTGACGAGCCCGAACAGCTCCCGGTCGACCCCCTCGCGCTTGAGGCGGTCGATCTCGGCGCGCAGCAGCGCGGCGACCTCGCGCGGGGCCTCGCTCTCGCCGGTAAAGGCGATGGCGCAGCAGCCGTCGGCGCCGACGGCCTCGCCGCTGAACTCGGGGTTGACGAGGGCCTCGTCATACAGCCTGCGGTACAGCCGCGTCAGCCCGCCGCAGACGAGCTCCGGCAGCATATCGTAGAGCATCTCCTGTTTTGCGTCGCCGCGCGCGACGGGCGCGACGCGGTAGCCCAGCGCGAAGCAGGGCTTGTTGAGCGGCATGGTGAACGTGAGCTCCTTTTGCGGCACGGGGCCGGTCTCGGGCGCAAAGGCGTACTCGACCGTGTGGGCCGGCGCGGGCCTGTCCAGCCCGGCGCGCCGGCAGGCGGCGAGCACCTGCTCCTCGGTGACGTTGCCGGCCACCGCCAGCACCATGTTGGCGGGGCGGTAGAAGGCCGTGGCGCAGGCGTAGAGCAGCTCCGGCGTGAGGGTGGCGATGCTTTCGACCGTGCCGGCGATATCGTCCCGGATGGGGTGCTGCGCGTACAGGCATTGGAACAGGCCGGTGAGCAGGCGCCAGTCGGGGTTGTCATCGTACATTTTGATCTCCTGCCCGATGATGCCCTGCTCCTTGGCGATGGTCTTTTTGGTGAAGTAGGGCCTGCCGACGACGCCGAGCAGGATATCAAGGTTCTGCTCGACGCCGTCCGTGCAGGCGAACAGGTAGCAGGTGCGCTCGTACGAGGTGAACGCGTTGGCCGAGGCGCCGGTGCGGGCGTAGAGGTCGAACGCGTCGCCCTGCTCGGATTCAAACATCTTGTGCTCAAGGAAATGCGCGGTGCCGGCGGGCAGGTGTACGGGCGTGCCGTCCAGCGTGAAGTCCCGGTGCACCGAGCCGAACGCCGTGCCGTACAGCGCGTAGGCCGTGCTGTAGCCGGGCATGGGGCGGCAGAGCACCCTGAGCCCGCTGGGCAGCGTGACGCGCCGGCAGCCGACGGCTGCGGCTGCCTTGTTTTGCAGGGCCGTGTTATCCATTGTCATTCCCCTCCCCTGCCGTGACGATGTACGAGACCGAGAGCGTGTAGCGCTGAAGCTCCGCCTGCACCGCCTGCGCGGTGACGGCCCGGGTGCGCGCCTGCGCCTCGGCCGGGTCGATGGGCTCCTCCCCGCGCAGGATCTGGCCGTAGTACCAGCTTTCCTGCGCGGCCAGGCTGTCGGACGCGGCGTCCATGCCCGAGAGCAGGGCGCGGCGGGCATCCTCGAGCTCGTCGGGGGTGGGCGGGGTGTCCTGCAATGCGCGCAGCTCCCGCAAAATGGCCTGCTCGGCGCGCTCCTCGCCGCCCGGCTCGACGCCGGAATCCACGAGCATGGAGCCGGTCGCGCTCTGCGCCGAGGCGGCGCAGTAGTAGCACAGGGACTGCTTTTCCCGCACGTTGCGGAACAGGCGGCTGGTCGGGCCGCCGCCGTAGACGCACATGGCCAGGCGCAGCAGATGGATATCGGGCAGCGGCTCGGGCGTACCGGTCGTGAACAGCATGCACAGCTTGGCCTGCGTGAGGCCGGGGATGGCCTCGCGGTAGTGGGCGGGAGCCTGCCGCGGCATGGCCAGCGGCGGCGCGTAGGGCTGGGGCGCGCGCGGCACGCCCCCGAGCTTTTGCAGCAGCAGCTCGCCGATGCGCGCGGCGTCGGCGCCCTGCACCGTCACGTCGATGCGGGCGCTTTGCAGGATGCGGTCATACTCGGCCTTGAGCGTGGCGGGCGTGACGGCGGGCAGATCCTTGAGGTAGCCGCCCACCTCGATGGCGGCGGGGCCGTGGCCGTAAAACCTGCGGCGGGCCTGCCGCACGCAGTACAGGCGCTTGTTGTTGTACTCGGCCTGCAGGCGGCGGGCAAGGGTCTCCTTTTCGATGCGCACGGCCTCGGGGTCGAACACGCCGTCGACCAGGTGCGGGTCGAACAGCACGCCGAGCACGATGCCGGCGTAGGCCTCGGTCAGGTTTTCGCCGGCGAGGGCGTATTCGTCCTTGATGCCGCAGATGTCCGCCGTGAGCACGCGGTCCACCCCGCCGACGGCGAGATCCACCCCGAGCTCCGCGCCGTACAGCGCGGCCAGGCGGCGGGAGAGGCGGGTCATATCGGGGCAGGCGGCGTAGCCGCGCTCGAGCACCAGCGCCAGCACGGCGGTATCGGTGGCGCTGGCGCGCAGGGCGGGAAAGCGCAGGTGGATGGTGATGCGGCAGCGCTTGAATTTATCGGCGGGCAGCGTGGTCAGATACACGCCGGGGGCCAGTTGCATGCGTTCCAAAACGGCAGGGTCCTTTCTGTAAAAGAGATCGCGGGCGATAAAAAGCCAAAATGTATTGTAGCATGCGCGCGGGTCGCGGTCAAGTGTCTGCGTGCCGGCGCGCGGCATGGGAAAACTGCACAAAACGCAAGCCGGATTCTTGTGCTTATCCACACTTTTTTGCCGCCGCGATTTGCGGTATAATGGGGATGGTAAAATTTGACAGCCGGTGCGGCTGCGCCGGCCTTTGCAAGGAGGGCTTTTTGAATATGGATATCCGGTATTCCTGCAACCAGAAGGACTTCAAGCGCTACACCACCGAGGAGACGCGCGATGAGTTCCTCATCACCGGTCTCTACCGCCCCGACGAGGTCGTCGCCGTGTACAGCCACGTCGACCGCATGGTCACGCTGGGCTGCATGCCGGTCAAGGAGGAGGTGCCCATCGACAAGGGCATCGACGTCTGGGCGAATTTCGGCACCAAATTCTTTTTGGAGCGGCGCGAGATCGGCATCTTCAACATCGGCGACGGCGCCGGCACCGTGACGGCCGACGGCACCGCCTACCACATGAATTACAAGGACTGCCTGTACATCACCCAGGGCACCAAAAGCGTGACCTTTAAAAGCGACGACCCCGCCGCCCCGGCCAAATTCTACATGGTCAGCGCCCCGGCGCACACCCGGTATGAGACAAAGCTCATCACCATCGAGGAGGCCGCCAAGCGCCCGCTGGGCAGCCTTGAGCAGTGCAACAAGCGCACCATCAACCAGTTCATCCATCCCAGCGTGCTCAAGACCTGCCAGCTGTCGATGGGCATGACGGCGCTGGAGCCCGGCAGCAACTGGAACACCATGCCCAGCCACACGCACGAGCGCCGCATGGAGATCTACACCTATTTTGAGGTGCCCGAGGGCCAGGCCGTGTTCCATATGTGCGGCGAGCCCACCCAGACCCGCCACATCGTGATGCACAACTATGACGCCGTCATCAGCCCGAGCTGGAGCATCCACAGCGGCGTGGGCACCAGCAACTACACCTTTATCTGGGCCATGGGCGGCGAAAACATGGAGTTCGACGATATGGACAATATCGCCACCACCGATCTGCGCTGACGTTTTTTTACATACACAAGGAGGTTTTTTGAAATGGCTGTCTGCACACCCAAATCCTTTGACCTGACCGGCAAGGTCGCGCTCGTCACGGGCGCAAGCTACGGCATCGGCTTTGCCATCGCCAGCGCGATGGCGAACTGCGGCGCCACCATCGTCTTCAACGACATCAAGCAGGAGCTCGTCGACAAGGGCCTGGCCGCCTACAAGGAGGCCGGCATCCCCGCCCACGGCTATGTGTGCGATGTGACCGACGAGAACGCCGTGAACGAGCTGGTGAAAAAGGTCACCGCCGAGGTCGGTCACATCAACATCCTCGTCAACAACGCCGGCATCATCAAGCGCATCCCGATGTGCGAGATGACCGCGGCGCAGTTCCGCCAGGTGATCGACGTCGACCTGAACGCCCCGTTCATCGTGGCCAAGGCCGTCATCCCCGGCATGATCGAGCAGGGCGGCGGCAAGATCATCAACATCTGCTCGATGATGAGCGAGCTGGGCCGCGAGACCGTCTCGGCCTACGCGGCGGCCAAGGGCGGCTTGAAGATGCTGACGAAGAACATCGCCAGCGAGTACGGCGCCTACAACATCCAGTGCAACGGCATCGGCCCCGGTTACATCGCCACGCCGCAGACAGCGCCGCTGCGCGAGCCCCAGCCGGACGGCAGCCGCCATCCGTTTGACCAGTTCATCATCGCCAAGACCCCGGCGGGCCGCTGGGGCGAGGCCGAGGATCTGGGCGGCCCGGCGGTATTTTTGGCCAGCGCCGCGAGCGATTTCGTCAACGGCCTGATCCTGTACGTCGACGGCGGCATCCTTGCCTACATCGGCAAGCAGCCGGGCTGATCGTCCAATTTGCATACGCTGGCGCGGGGCGCCCCATCCGGGGCGCCCCGCGCAGACTGTCGAAAAACCATAAGCAAGCATCCCCCTGCGGCGGCCTGAGGGCAGGCCGCCCTACGTTTGCAACGAAGATGCAATAGATTTGAGACCGTAGGGCGGGGTCCCCTGACCCCGCCGGGATTTAGTGGGCTCTTTTTTGACACGCTGAGCGGGGCGCCCCGCGCCAGCGTGTCGGGAAACTCGACACGCTGCAAAAGAGGGGTTCGGCTACGCTGGCTGCGCCAGACCGCCTGCGCCCCTCTCTTGGACACACCCCGTCGCAAAAAATGTCGTTCTCATGCCTAAAGGCGACTCGAACGGCAT
>CANRBN010000032.1 GCA_947628865.1 uncultured Gemmiger sp. | reverse complement strand
GCTGCAAAACCGTGAGCACATCAAGGGCGTCTTCATCACCCACGGGCACGAGGATCACATCGGCAGCCTGCCGTATCTCATCAAGCAGTTCAACCTGCCCATCTATGCCGCCAAGCTCACGCTGGGGCTCATCCGCAACAAGCTGGAGGAGCACGGCCTTGCCGCCGATGCCGACCTGCGCGAGATCCGCCCGCGGCAGAAGGTGCGTTTGGGCTGCTTTACCGTCGAGCCCATCCACGTCAACCATTCCATCCCCGACGCGCTGGCCTTTGCCATCGAGTGCCCCGCGGGCATCGTTTTGCACACCGGCGATTTCAAGATCGACTATACGCCGCTCTCCGGCGACGCCGTGACCGACCTTTCCACCATCGCCGAGTATGGCCGCCGCGGCGTGCTGGCGCTGCTGTCGGATTCCACCAACGCCGAGCGCCCCGGCTTCACCGCCACCGAGCAGACCGTGGCCGAGGGCGTGCGCGCGCTGTTTGCCCGCGCGCGCAAAAAGCGCATCATCGTGGCGACCTTTGCCTCCAACATCTACCGCGTGCAGCAGATCATCGACCTTGCCATCGAGTCCGGGCGCAAGGTGGCGGTCAATGGCCGCAGCATGGTCTCCAACACCGAGATGGCGCGCGAGCTCGGCTACCTGCACGCGCCGGACAATGTCCTCATCGACATTGAGGAGGTCAACAAATACCCGCCAGAAAAGGTCGTGCTCATCACCACCGGCAGCCAGGGCGAGCCGCTCTCGGCGCTTTCCCGCATGGCGCAGGCGAGCCACCGCAGCGTCAAGGTCGGCCCGGAGGATTTTATCATCATCTCCTCGCGCCCCATCCCCGGCAACGAAAAGACCGTGACCAAGGTCGTCAACGGGCTGCTGGCGCTGGGCGCCGAGGTCATCTATGAGAACATGTACGACACGCACGTCTCCGGCCACGCCTGCCAGGAGGAGCAGAAGCTCATCCTGACGCTGGCGCACCCGCAGTATTTTCTGCCGGTGCACGGCGAGTTCAAGCAGCTCAAGCGCCATGCCGAGACGGCCGAGCATCTGGGGTATATCCCCAAGGGCAACATCTACATCGCCGAGAACGGGCAGAACCTGCGTGTCTCGCGCGATGAGCTGGTGCTGGAGGAGACCGTGCCCGCCGATGCCGTGCTCGTCGACGGCTACGGCGTTGGCGATGTCGGCAACGTGGTATTACGGGATCGCCACCGCCTGTCGGAGGACGGCATCATCGTCGTCACAGCCGTGCTGGATGCCCAAAACGGTCAGGTATTGACGGGGCCGGAGCTCGTCTCGCGCGGATTCGTGTATGAGAAAGAGAGCGAGGAGCTGATGGACGGCGCGCGCGCGCAGGTCGAGATGGCGCTGGACAGGGCCCTCGCCGCCAACCGCTATGACGGCAATTCCCTGCGCGCGCAGGTGCGGGAGGCGCTTTCGGGGTATATCTACCGGCGCACCAAGCGCAACCCCATGATCCTGCCGCTTTTGCTGGAGGTCTGACCCCTTTTCAAGGAACTACGAACAAGGACGGTAAATACCGGGATGTACAAGGGACGCGGCTTTGATACGGTTTTGCTCCTGGTGCTGCTGGCTGCCTGCGCGGCGCTGGCGGTGCCGGTGGCCATGCTGCGCCCGCAATGGCTCATCCTGCCCGCCGCGGCGGTGCTGCTGGTGCTCGCGCTGCTGCTGTGGCGCCTGCACGGCCTGCGCGCCTTTATCGCGCGCTGTCTGGGCGCCAGGGCGGTGGACGACGGGCACCTGCAGGCGACGCTGGCGGCGCTGCCCATCCAGGCCTGCCTGTTGCAGAAGGACACGATCCTTTGGTACAACGCCCCTTTCCGCGACACCTTTTTTGACGGCGAGGATCGCCTGCGCCCGTCGGCGTCTGCCGTGCTGCCGGAGCTCGACCTCAACGTCTGCGCCCGCCCGCACGGGCAGGATCTGACGGCGGGCGGACGGCGCTTTACCGCCTATGCCAGCGCCGTGGACGGCGCCGGGAACGCGACGATCCTGGTGCTCGTGGACGATACCGTCTATAAGGACACGCTGGAGGAATACAACGCCAGCCGACCGGCCTACCTCGTCATCGCCGTGGACGGTTATGACGAGATCTTCAACGACATGAAGGACTCTGAGCAGGCGCACGCGCTGGAGGCCATCAACAGCCTGCTGGAGGAGTACATCGCCCGCACGAACGGCTTTTTGCGCCGCGTGGCCAACAACCGCTACATCGCCGTGGTCGAGGAGCGGGACGTGCGCCGCATGCGCCAGGAGCGCTTTGACATCCTGGACAAAGTCCGCGCGCTGAACACGGGCAGCACGGTCACGCTCTCCATCGGCGTCGGGCACGGCGGCAGGACGCTGGCCGAATGTCAGGAGATGGCGCGCCAGAGCATCGACATCGCGCTCGGGCGCGGCGGAGACCAGGCGGCCGTGAAAACGCTGGACGGGTTTGAGTTTTACGGCGGCATCTCGAGCGGGGTGGAAAAGCGCAGCCATGTGCGCAGCCGCATCCTGTGCAACGCGCTGGCCGACCTTGTGCGCCAAAGCGACAGCGTGATCATCATGGGGCACCGCCTCAGCGACCTGGACGCCGTCGGCTCGGCCATCGGCATCCTGCGTCTGTGCCGCATGTGCGAAAAGCCGGCGGTCATCGCCATCCGGCGCGAGAGCTCGCTGGCCGGGCCGCTGCTCGATGCCTTTGACGAGGCCGGCCTGAGCAACAGCTTCATCGAGCCGGAGCAGACGCTCGACGCCATCGGGCCGGACACGCTGCTCATCATCGTGGACACCTATCAGGAACGGCTGCTGGAGAGCGCCGAGATCTACAAAAAGTGCAGGCGTGTGGTCGTCATCGACCATCACCGCATGGCGGTGGGGCATATCGACGCGCCGCTGCTCGTCTACCATGAGCCGTATGCCTCCAGCGCCAGCGAGCTGGTGTGCGAGCTTTTGCAGTTCATGCCCGCCGAGGAAAACGTCACCCCGCTGGAGGCCGAGGCGCTGCTGGCCGGCATCATGCTGGACACACGCAGCTTTGCCTTGCATGTCGGCGTGCGCACCTTTGAGGCCGCCGCCTGGCTGCGCAGCCGCGGCGCGCAGACCGCGCGCACCAAGCAGCTGTTCAACACGAGCAAGGAGGAATACGAGGCCCGCGCCCGCATCGTGGAGGCGGCGTACCTTTATAAGGGCTGCGCCATCGCCGTGTCGGAGGAGCTGGACGCCGGCATGAACGTGGTGCTGCCCATGGCCGCCAACGACCTGCTGACGCTCAACGGCGTGGACGCCAGCTTTGTGATCCTGGCAAAGAACAAGGGCGCCAACATCTCGGCGCGCAGCATGGGCGGGCTCAACGTACAGGTCATTTTGGAGCCGCTGGGCGGCGGCGGGCACCTGACGATGGCCGGCGCGCAGCTGCGGGACTGTACCCCGCACGAGGCCGAGCGGCGCATCCGTGAGCAGATCGATGCCTACCGCGCCAAGCAGGCGGCGCTCGCCGCCGGCTCCGCGGCGGAGACCTGAACCGACCAATACAAAAGGGGAGAGAAGCATGAAAGTCATCTTAAAGCAGGACATCAGCTCCATCGGCAAAAAGGACGAGATCCATGAAGTCTCGGACGGGTATGCCCGCAACTATCTGTTCCCGCGCGGGCTGGCGGCTGTCGCCGATGCCGGCGCGGTGAACCTGGTCAAGACCAAAAATGAGGCGAAAGCCCACCATGAGGCCGAGGCCCGCGCGGCGGCCGAGGCGCTGGCCGCCAAGATCAAAGACCGCGTTGTGACCGTCGCCGTCAAGGGCGGCGCCTCCGGCAAAATGTACGGCAAGGTGACCGCAAAGGACGTTGCCGAAGCGCTGAGCCGCGCCATCGGCGAGGAGGTCGACAAGAAAAAGCTCGAGCTGCCCGCCATCAAGGATTTTGGCAGCTATCCGGCCAAGGTGCGCCTGTATGCGGGGGTCGTGCCCGCGTTCGCCGTCAAGGTGGAATCGGCGGGCCTGTAAGCAACTGCGGGCCCCGTGCCGAAAGAACAGCGAAAGGGGGAAGGCCTTGTGCCGCAGACCAGTCAGAGCCTGAGCCTGGCCAGCCTGGGCATCCAGATGCCCTACAGCATGCAGGCGGAACAGAGCGTTCTGGGCGCCGCGCTGATGGACGGCAGCGTGCTCAACCGCGCCATCACCGAGCTTGCGCCCGAAATGTTCTATTCCGAGCAGAACCGTGCCGTGTTCATGCAGATGCGCGAGCTGTTCGCCGCCAGCGAGGCCGTGGACGTGATCACGCTCGTCGACGCGCTCGCGCTCGACGAGCGCTTTGACGGCGCGGACGGCGCCAAGATCTACATCGCCCGCATCGCCGAGACGGTGCCGTCCATCTCCAATGTCGATTCCTACATCCGCATCGTGCAGGAAAAATACCAGACCCGCTGCCTGATCGAGGCCGCGCGGGACATCCTTGCCCGCAGCGCAGAGGAGCCGGATTCCGATATTTTGCTGGAAAGCGCCGAGCAGCGCCTGTACGAGATCCGCAGCGGGCAGGGCAAGAGCCCGGTCAAGACCCTCAATGACACCATCCTTGAGGTCATTGCCACGATGCAGAACCTGAGCGGCAAGGATCGCGACAAATACGCCGGCATCCCGACCGGCTACCGGTATCTCGACACCGTGCTGACCGGCCTTGGCCGCTCCGACCTGATCATTCTGGCGGCGCGCCCCGGCATGGGCAAGACGAGCTTTGCGCTCAACATCGCCACCAACGTGGCACGCCAGCAGCGCATCCCGACCATCATCTTCAGCCTTGAAATGACCTGCGAACAGCTGACCGACCGCATCATCTCCAGCGCTGCCGGCATCGACGCGCAGACCTTCCGCATCGGCCAGCTCAACAATTCCGAGTGGAACGAGTTTGCCGCCGCCACCTCGACGCTGTACAACATCCCCATCTATATGGACGATTCCTCCGGCGTGACGGTGCCGGAGATCAAGGCCAAGATCCGCCAGATCGACCAGGATCCGGCCAGGGAAAAGATCGGGCTCGTCATCATCGATTATCTGCAGCTCATGCAGTCCGCCCGCCGGACTGAGAACCGCGTGCAGGAGATCAGTGAGATCACCCGCAGCCTCAAGCTCATGGCCAAGGAGCTCAACGTGCCGGTGATGGTGCTCTCGCAGCTTTCCCGCGCGGCGGAAAAGGCGTCGGGACGCTCCGACCACAGGCCGCAGCTGTCCGACCTGCGCGATTCCGGCTCCATCGAGCAGGACGCCGATGTGGTGCTGTTCCTCTACCGCGCCGCCTACTACAACGCGCAGGGCGGCGAGGAGGAGCAGGCCAACGAGAACGAGGCGGAATGCATCGTGGCCAAGAACCGCCACGGCGAGACCAGCACCGTCCGCCTTGGCTGGGACGGCGCGCACACCCGCTTTACCGACCTTGACGCCTACCATGAGTATTGACGCCGCCGTACGGCCCATCGAGGACAAGCTGCTTGTTTTCTGCCGTGCCGAGGCGCTGTTTTGCCCGGGCGACACGGTCATCGCCGCCTGCTCCGGCGGCGCGGATTCGGTCGCGATGCTGCTGTTCCTCGCGCGCTGCCGCGCGGCGCTCGGCATCACGCTCAAGGCCGCGCACGTCGACCACGGCATCCGCGGGCAGGCATCGCGTGACGACGCGGCCTTTGTGGCCGGGCTCTGCCGGCAAGAGGGCATCGAGCTGTTTTTGTACGATGCTGCCGCCGAGGGCGTCGCCGTGCCGGCCCATCCCGGCGAGGATTGGGCCCGCCGGCTGCGCTACGGCTGGTTCGATGCGCTGGCCGCGCAGCAGGGCGCGAAGATCGCCCTTGCGCACACGATGAACGACCAGGCCGAGACGCTGCTGTTCCGCCTGGCGCGCGGCAGCGGCGTGCGCGGCATGGGCGGTATGGCGCCGTGCCGCGGCGCGTATCGGCGCCCTTTCCTCTGCCTGACGCGCGCCGAGACCGAGCGCTACTGTCAGGCGCTGGGGCAAGGCTATGTACAGGATGCCACCAATCTTGACGAGACCTATGCCCGCAACCGGCTGCGCCGGCAGGCGGTGCCGGCGCTCCTCGAGGTAAATCCCGCGGCGCTTTTTGCCGCCGACCGCTTCGCGCGCCGCATGCGGGAGCTGGATGCCTGGTTGCGGCAGCAGGGCAGGGAACTGCTGGCCGCCGCGAAAGACCCCGGGGGATTTCGGTTGGAAACGCTGCGCGACGCGCCTGCGCCGGTGCTGGAAGCGGCGCTTTTGCAGCTGCTTGCGCAAAACGGCTGCGCGCCGCAGGAAAAGCGCGTACAGGCGCTGTGCGGCCTTGTCAGGAGCGGAGGCGGCTGCGTGCAGGCGGCAAAGCGGCTGCGCTTTCTGGCGGCGAACGGGCATCTTGTCTGTGATGTTGAGCCCGCCATGCCCGCGCCCCGGCCCGCCGCGCCGCAGCCGGCCCTGCCGGGCAAGTACCGCCTGCCGGGCGGCTACCGGCTGACGCTGGAGATTTTTCCCGCGGAAAAATATGAAAAATTTATAAAAAATGCGCCAAATTTCAAAAAAGACTTAAACAGCTGCGCAGATTATGATAAAATAGGAAAGAATCTTTTGCTGCGCACACGGCAGCCGGGCGATCGCTATGCGCCGCGCAGCCGCTGCGGGCACAAGAGCCTGAAGAAGTATTTCAACGAACAGGCCGTACCGCTGCGCGAACGTGCGCTGCTGCCGCTGCTCGCCTGCGGCAGCGAGGTCGTATGGCTTTGGGGCAGCGGCTTTGCCGGGGGGCTCGCCCCCGAGGCCGGCACAAGGAACGTACTGCTTGTGCAATGCCCCGCCAAAACGGATGAGGAGCCTTAGCCATGGCAACAATGTACGATGACATCGACCACATCCTCGTCACCGAGGAGCAGCTGCGCCAAAAGGTGGCGGAGCTGGGCGCCGCGGTCAGCCGCGATTACGCCGGAAAGGATCTGCTGCTCGTCTCCATCCTGAAAGGAGCCGCGGTGTTCATGGCCGATTTGATGCGCGCCGTGAACATCCCCTGCAAGATCGATTTCATGGTCGTTTCCAGCTATGGCGGCTCCAACACCAGCAGTACCGGCCTTGTCAAAATCATCAAGGATCTTGACGAGGATCTGACCGGCAGGGATGTGCTGATCGTCGAGGATATCCTGGACACCGGTGTCACGCTCTCACACCTTGTGCCGATGCTCAAGATGCGCAACCCGGCCAGCGTAAAGATCTGTGCCATCCTGAGCAAGCCCAGCCGCCGCAAGGCCGATATCTACCCCGACTACCTCGGCTTTGAGGTGCCGGATGAGTTCGTGGTCGGCTACGGGCTGGATTATGACGAAAAATACCGCAACCTGCCCTTTGTGGGCGTGTTGAAAAAACAAGTCTACGCAGACTGATTCAAGGGCGTGCACAGGCACGCATCCGGACAGGAGTTGATATCACCTTGCAGCACAAACCACGCAATGGCATGCTCATTGCGGCGGCGCTGGTCGCGGCGCTGCTGCTTGTCACGATGTTTTCCGGCATGATGGGCGGGCGCGCCTCCGCGTTCAAGCTCTCGGAGATCGAATCCTATTTCAAGGCGAACCAGGTCACGGCCTTTGCGCTGGATTTGAACACCGGCGTGATCGAGATGAGCCTGAAAGAGGGCAGCGTCCCGCTGCCCAGCGCGGAGCTTGCCACACAGCAGCAGGCGAGCGGCGGGCTGCTGGCCAGCCTTTCGGAGGACGAGGCGTTCGCACCGCAGAACGGCGGCGTGGCGGTCATCTCCTACCGGCTGCCGCACATCACCTATTTCCTCAACGAGCTGCCGGCGTATATCGACGCCTATGACGCCGAGAACCCCGACGCCCCCATGGTCTATGACTGGGAGCCCATCCGCGAGAGCGTGCCGTGGTTCGAGATCATCCTGTATGCCGCCATGATCGGCATCACGCTGCTGCTCATCCTTTCGATGTACCGCGGCGGCGCCGCCGGCGGCGGCATCATGAACGTGGGCCGCGCCAAGGTCAAGGACCAGCAGGAGAACCAGCGCAAGGCCACTTTCGCCGACGTTGCCGGCGCCGAGGAGGAGAAAAACGAGCTGCAGGAGGTCGTGGAGTTCCTCAAATCCCCGCAGGATTTCAACTCCCTCGGCGCGCGCATCCCGCACGGCGTTTTGCTGGTCGGCCCTCCCGGCACCGGCAAGACCCTGCTGGCCCGCGCCTGTGCCGGCGAGGCCGGCGTGCCGTTCTACGCCATCTCCGGCTCGGATTTTGTCGAGATGTATGTCGGCGTCGGCGCCTCGCGCGTGCGCGATCTGTTTGACAAAGCCAAAAAGACCATGCCCAGCATCGTCTTTATCGACGAGATCGACGCGGTCGGTCGCCAGCGCGGCGCGGGCCTTGGCGGCGGGCACGACGAGCGCGAGCAGACGCTCAACCAGCTGCTCGTCGAGATGGACGGCTTTGACGCCAACGACGGCGTCATCGTGATGGCGGCCACCAACCGCGCCGATATCCTCGACAAGGCGCTGCTGCGCCCGGGCCGTTTTGACAGGCAGATCTATGTCGGCCTGCCGGACGTCAAGGGCCGTGAGGACATCCTGCGCGTGCACACCAAAAACAAGCCGCTGGCGCCGGATGTTTCGCTCAAGACCATCTCCAGGCAGACCGCCGGTTTCTCCGGCGCCGACCTTGAGAACCTCGTCAACGAGGCGGCCCTGCTGGCCGCGCGCCGGCACAAAAAGGCCATCACCGAAAAGGAGATCGAGGAGGCCTCCATCAAGGTCGTGGCCGGCCCCGAGAAGAAGAGCCGCGTCGTGACCGAGCAGGAAAAGCGCCTCACCGCCTACCACGAGGCCGGGCACGCCATCACCGGGTACTTCTGCAAAACGCACGACCCCGTGCACCAGATCAGCATCATCCCGCGCGGCGCCGCCGGCGGCTATACCATGTACCTGCCGGAAAAGGATCCCAGCTATGTGACAAAGACCGCCATGAGCGAGGATATCGTCACGCTGCTGGGCGGGCGTGTGGCCGAGCAGCTGGTGCTTGAGGATATATCGACCGGTGCCTCCAATGACCTGCAGCGCGCCACCGACACGGCGCGCGCCATGGTCACCCGCTACGGCTTCTCCGAGCGGCTGGGGCCGGTCGTCTACGGCGGCGACCCCGCCGAGACTTTCCTTGGCCGCGATTTTGTCCAGGGCAAGGGCTATTCCGAGGCCATCGCCTCGGAGATCGACAACGAGATCCGCGATATCGTCGACGAAGGGTACGAGACCGCCCGCCGCATTTTGAGCGAGCATATGGCGCAGCTGCATGCCGTCGCCAAGGTTTTGATGGAGCGTGAGAAGATCAGCGGCGAGGAGTTCGATATCCTGATGAAGGGCGGCAAGCTGCCGCTGGCGGACGATGCGCCCGCCGCGCCGCAGGTATCGCAAACGTCCGAGGCACAGCCCGAAGCCCCTGCTCCGGAGACCCCCGCGGCTGAGCCTCCCGCCGCGCCACAGGATGCAAAAACAGAGAGCGAAGCACCAAAAGATGCGCAATGAACAGGAAAAAGCAAATGTGTAAGGCAAGGTGAAAACGCAATGGAACAGAATTTCTCCCTGATGGCCCAGTCTCGTGCAAACTATTACACCGCCGGCAGCCCGGTGCAGTTCGTGCGCGTGGAGCTGCTCAAGGGCGATGTGGACGGCGAGATCGCCGTCTGCCTGACCTTTAAAAACATCTCACCCGAAACGCTGACCGGTCTGGTCATCCATTTCAAGTGTAAGGATCCCTCCGGCAACATCCTGTGTGAGGATGATTTCTATTACGAGCAGCTCAATGCCCAAAAGGGCGAGATGTTCGGCAGCGATGATGCCGTCTATGTCAGCGATACGCCGGTCGCCAGCGTTGAGATCGAGCAGGATCGCGCTTTCCTGAATGGCCGCGGGGTCGATCTGCGCGGCTATAAGCGCGTGCGCCTGCAGGCACCGCGCGTTCTGCCGGGCTCCATCAGCCGCACCTTGCAGACAACGACCGGCAATCCCTCGCTCACCTGCGTGCCGCAGGACACGCAGTACGGCTGGTACTGCGTGTGCGGGGCTTTCCATCCCAACGAGGAGAATGCCCATGTCTGTTCCGAGTGCGGCAGTGACCGCACCTACATCAAAAACACGCTGACCGCCATCCTTGAGCAGGCGCGGCAGGCAGCCGAGCGCCAGCAGCGCGAGATCAACGCGGTGGTCGACCCGGTCGCCGCGGCGGCGGCCACGGCAGCCGCCGCACAGCATGCCATCGACCAACAGCAGGACTATGCGCCGCTCGCTCCGCAGCAGCCGGCGGCGTATGCGCCGGCACCCCGGCAGGAGGAGCCGCAGTATGCGCCGGACGAGGAGGAGGAACGCGTGCGGCGCTATGCGCCGGCGGGACGCCTGTTTGAGGATACCGACGACACCGACGAATATACCGAAGAAGAGGGCACCCGCATGTTTGACACGCGGGAGGACGAGTACACCGAGGAAGACGCCCCCGCCCGTGGCCGCTATGCCGACGACGAGGAGGAATCCGACGAGGATGTCGTCGCCGAGCGCATCATCCGCCTGGCTCCGCCCATCACCGGCGTGGTTTGCGCGCTCATCGTGGCGCTTTCGCTGATCTACCACTTTGTGATCGCCTGAAAACACAATCCATATCCAACAGCCCCCGCAGGTCAAGCCTGCGGGGGCTCAGCGTGTCGAGAAACTCGACACGCTGCAAAAGAGGGGCTCGGCTAAGCTGGCTGCGCCAGTCCGCCTGCGCCCCTCTCTTGGACACACCCCGTCGCAAAAAATGCCGTTCTCATGCCTAAAGGCGACTCGAACGGCATTTTTTGCTCTAGAGGTATCGTCCTCGTCTGCTCATGTCAGCCGAGGTCGATGGATTCAGAAAACACCTTTTTCGACAGTCTGAACAGCCCCCGCAGGTCAAGCCTGCGGGAGCTGTTTTTCGGCGGTTTTCGGTTTGTCACGCGTCTGCTGCGGCGCGAAGCGCCCTGCCGCGCTGGAGCGCCGGCTTGAGATATTGCCCGGTGAAAGAGGCCGGGTTTTCGGCGACCTCCTCCGGCGTGCCGGTGGCGACGACCGTCCCGCCGCCGCTGCCGCCCTCGGGGCCCAGATCGATGATATAGTCGGCGCGCTTGATGACATCAAGGTTGTGCTCGATGACGATGACGGTGTTGCCGCCGTCGACCAATGTGTCCAGCACCTTGACAAGGCGATGCACATCGGCCACATGCAGGCCGGTGGTCGGCTCATCGAGGATGTAGACGGTTTGGCCGGTATCGCGCCGCGCCAGCTCGTTGGCGAGCTTGACACGCTGTGCCTCGCCGCCGGAAAGCGTCGTGGCGGCCTGGCCCAGCTGGATGTAGCCCAATCCGACGTCCTGCAAGGTCTGCAATTTGCGGGCGATGCGGGGCTGGTTGGCAAAAAACACACAGGCCTCCTCGACCGTCATATCCAGCACGTCGGCGATGGTCTTGTCGCGGTATTTGACCTCCAGCGTCTCGCGGTTGTAGCGGCGGCCCTTGCACACATCGCAGGGCACATAGATATCGGGCAGAAAGTGCATCTCGATCTGCAGGATGCCTGCGCCCTCGCAGGCCTCGCAGCGCCCGCCCTTGACGTTGAAGCTGAACCGCCCCGGCCCGTAGCCGCGCTGTTTGGCGCCCTCTGTCTGGGAATAGAGCGTGCGGATATCGTTGAACACGCCGGTGTAGGTGGCGGGGTTGGAGCGCGGCGTGCGCCCGATGGGGGACTGGTCGATGCCAATGACCTTGTCGAGCCACTCCATGCCCTCGATGCGGTCACAGGCGCCGGGGCGGCTGCGCGCGCCGTGGAAAGCGGCGGCCAGGCTCTTGTACAGGATCTCGTTGACCAAACTGGATTTGCCGGAGCCGGACACGCCGGTCACACAGATGAATTTGCCGAGCGGGAAGTCCACATCAATGCTTTGCAGGTTGTTTTCCCGCGCGCCGACCACGCGCAGGAGCTTGCCGTTGCCGGGGCGGCGTGTTGGCGGCACCTCGACGAATTTGCGCCCGGAGAGATAATCGCCGGTGATGCTGCGCTTCGCCCTGCAGATGTCGGCGATGCTGCCGGCAGCCACGATCTCGCCGCCGTGCACGCCGGCGCCGGGGCCGACGTCGACGATGTAATCGGCCTTGCGCATCGTGTCCTCGTCATGTTCGACGACGATGAGCGTGTTGCCCAAGTCGCGCAGGCGCTTCATCGTGGCGATGAGCTTGTCATTGTCGCGCTGGTGCAGGCCAATGCTCGGCTCATCCAGCACATACAGAACACCGGTCAGCGCGCTGCCGATCTGCGTGGCCAGCCGGATGCGCTGGCTCTCGCCGCCGGAAAGGGAGGATGCCCCGCGGGAAAGCGTCAGATAGCCAAGCCCCACGCTCTGCAAAAAGCCGAGGCGCTCGCGAACTTCCTTAAAGATGGCCGCGCCGATGAGCTGTTCGCGATCCGAGACCTTGGCGGTCTTGACGAACTCGAGCTCCTCGTTGACACTCATCTCGCAGAAATCGGCGATGTTGACACCGCCCACCGTCACGGCCAGGCTCGTGGGCTTGAGACGCCGGCCATGGCAGGCGGGGCATTCCTCGCTGGACATGGTCAGCGCGATCTCTTCCTTCATCCATTCGCTGTTGGTCTCGCGGAAGCGGCGTTCCAGATTCGGGATGATGCCCTCAAAGGTATTGCGATAGGTGCCGGAGCCAAACATGCTCTCGCGCTGCATCTCGATGCGCTCGTCGCCGGTGCCGTAGAGGATGGCATGCACGGCCTCGGCGCTCATATCCCGAATGGGCGTGTCCAATGTAAAGCCAAAACGCTTGCCAAGCGCTTTGTAGGCCATCTCGGCGATGGAGCCCTCGGCATAGTACCAGCCGCTGGCCTTGATGGCGCTCTCGCGGATGGATTTGCGCCTGTCGGGGATGACGCGCGCCGGGTCGACCTTCATAAAGGTGCCGAGGCCCGTGCAGACCTCACAGGCGCCGAACGGGTTGTTGAAGCTGAACATACGCGGGGTCAATTCCTCGACCGAGACGCCGTGCTCCGGGCAGGCGTAGCTCTGGCTGAAGAGCATCTCCTGCCCGCCGATCACATCCACCGTGACGATACCGCCGGTCAGGGCCAGCGCCGTCTCGAGCGAGTCGGCCAGGCGGCTGCGCACATTGTCATTGATGACGAGGCGGTCGACCACGATCTCGACCGTGTGCTTGATGTTTTTATCCAGCGCGATGTTCTCGCTCAGATCATAGAGGCTGCCATCCACCCGCACGCGGGCGTAGCCGCCGCGGCGGGCGGCGTCCAGCTCCTTGGCCTGCGTGCCCTTGCGCCCGCGCACGACCGGCGCCAGCACCTGAAAGCGGGTTCGCTCCGGCAGCTTCAGAACCTCGTCCACCATCTCGTCGATGGATTGCTGCGCGATGACCCGCCCGCAGACCGGGCAGTGCGGTGTGCCGATGCGGGCGTACATCAGGCGCAGGTAATCGTAGATCTCCGTCACGGTGCCCACGGTCGAGCGCGGGTTGTGGCTGGTGGTCTTCTGGTCGATGGAGATGGCGGGGGAGAGGCCGGTGATCTCGTCGACGTCCGGCTTTTCCATCTGGCCCAAAAACATGCGCGCGTAGCTCGAAAGGCTCTCGATGTAGCGGCGCTGGCCGTCGGCGTAGATGGTGTCGAACGCAAGGCTCGATTTTCCGGAGCCGGACAGCCCCGTCATCACGATGAGCTTGTTGCGCGGCAGCTCGAGGTCGATGTTCTTAAGATTATGCTCCCGCGCGCCGCGGATGACGATGCGGTTGTTGGGATCGATTTGGATCTTTCTACTTTTGGGGCTCAAGATAGTTCCTCCCTCGCTTGGGGTCTGTCCTTTATAGGAATACACTCATATATTTTTGATGGGGTGTCGAATGACGGTTTTCCATTTCTCTTTAAATTCTTTCTTAAGATCAAAAGCCATGATCTCCCTCCGCAAAAAGCCGATTTGCCGTTCTCTTTAGTGCCGCCTGTGCCCGCGGGCATTGGGGCGTTTGCGCTCCGCCGCGCGGCGCTCGGAGGCATCCTGGCTGGTCGGATCCTCGCCGCGCTGCAGGCGCGCGATCTCGTCGCGCAGCTGGGCCGCATGCTCGAACTGCAAAAGGCTCGCGGCCTCTTTCATCTCTTTCGTCAT
>CANRBN010000031.1 GCA_947628865.1 uncultured Gemmiger sp. | reverse complement strand
CCGGCCTAAGAGCCGCGCTTCGCGCGGTTGGCCTCCGACATGCGCCTGCGGGCGCGAGCATGTCAGCCGAGGTCGATAGATTCAAAAATCACGAAAGTCTGAGCGCCCCGGCCATTGGCCGGGGCGCGGATGTTTGTTTTGGTTGCCTCACAGCGTCTTGACGCTCACGGGCGGGTAGGCGAGGGAACAGCCGTGCGCCTCCAGCAGCCGGAGCGTGGCACGGTTGAGCCGGTCACGCGTGTAGAGATATTCGTTGTAGTCGCCGGTGGAGGTCCAGCAGCGGATGAGCATCTTGATACCGTCGTCGCCGATGGTGTCCACCGTGATGATGACGTTTTCCGGTCGGATGCCCTTGTCAGCCCTGAACAGCGCCGCGACCTCATCGCGCAGCGCGTCCAGCTCGTCGCAGGGGATGTCGTTCGCCAGCCGCAGCGTGTAGGTCAGCAGGCGGCTGTTGCGCACCGAACCGTTTTGGATGTATTCCGAACAGACCTTTGAGTTCTCCACCGAGATGAGCACCTGGTCGGGCGTGCGGATGCGTGTGGAGCGGAAAGAGATATCCTCGACCGTGCCCTCAAAGCTGCCCAGCATGATGTAATCGCCGATGCCGAACGGATGCTCGAGCACCAGCGTGATGCCGGCGATGAGATTCGAGAGCGTGCTCTGCGCCGCCAGGCTGACCGCCAGGCCGATGATGCCGGCGCCGGCCACAAGGCTTGCCACCGGCACGCCGAAAGCGTCCAGCACGATGAGCACCGCGAACACGCCGACGATAAAACGGTAGATATTCTCAAAAAAGTTGCCAAGCGTCTGGTTGGTCTCGAGATCCAGCTTGTTCTCGGCGCTGCGCAGCAGCAGCCGGCACAGCGGCGCCGAGCGCCAGAAGCCCCACGCGATGAGCAGCACCGCCGCCGAGGAGACGAACGGCGTCAGCAGCTTCCAAAGCGTCACGGTCTCGATGAGCGGCACGGGGAACGTGAGCAGCGCGCCGTACAAAAGCACCGCGCGCACCAACAGCACGACCGGCGCGTCAAAGCCATCGATCAAAATGTGCAGCCACTGCGGCAGGATGCGCTTGAGCTTGCGCTCGAGCCAGGCAAACAGCGCGTGGAAGAGCCTTGTGCCAAACAGCGCCATCACGACCAGCAGCGCCGCCAAAACCACGCGCGCCCAGTACAGCTGGCGCGGCGGCAGATCGTTCCAGAATTGGATAAAAGCGTCCATGGGCAGATACCTCAAAAATTTCTTTGCCTTATTGTACCACATGCCGGCGTTTTTTCGCAACAGGTACTTGCAATTTGGGCGCGGCGTGCTATACTTGCCTATGGAAAGTCTGTTTCAGGGCGGGGTGAAACTCCCCACCGGCGGTATAGCCCGCGACCGGCCTTTGCACAAAAGGCCGCTGACCCGGTGGAACTCCGGGGCCGACGGTACAGTCCGGATGGAAGAAACGGAAGCGATGCGCGCCTTTTGCCGCTTTTGTTGCGCCCTTTTGCCGTTTGTGGCAAAGGGGCGTTTTGTTTGGCAAAGGGGGAGAGGACGCCGCCTCCCGAAAGCGGAAATCGGCTTTCCGGATCATTTGGGAGGTGCTTTTATGCAAAACTCGAACCTGCGCAAGCTCACCGTCACCGCCATGCTCTCGGCTGTCGCCGCCGTGCTGATGTTCCTGGACTTCAGCCTGCCCGTCATCCCGTCCTTTGTCAAGATGGACGTGTCCGAGCTGCCGGCCCTGCTCGCCGCTTTCGCGCTGGGCCCCGTGCCCGGCGTGGCGGTGTGCCTTGTCAAGAACCTGTTGAACCTTGTGTTCCACGGCAGCACCGGCGGCATCGGGGAGCTGTGCAACTTTTTGCTCGGCGCCGCGTTCGTGGGCACGGCGAGCTTTTTGTATCGGCGCCGCAAATCGCGCAGGACGGCGATCCTCGCCTCGCTCCTCGGCGCGGCGGTGATGGCCGCCATCAGCGTGCCGGTCAACTACTTCATCAGCTATCCCGTGTATGCGCGTCTTTTCGGCGGGCTCGACAACATCATCGCCGCCTACCAGGCCATCCGTCCGGGCGTTGACGGCCTGCTCGAATGTCTGCTCATCTTCAATCTGCCGTTCACGTTCGTCAAGGGTCTTTTGGACGCGGCGCTCTGCTTTGCCATCTACAAGCCCCTCTCACCGATCTTAAAGGGCACCCGTTGACAAAATCCGCGCGACATGGTATAACTGCACTTGACAACAGAATAGCAACTTATCAAGAGCGGCTGAGGGAACAGGCCCTGTGAAGCCCGGCAACCTGCCAACCGGCAAGGTGCCAAATCCTGCGGGAAACCGAAAGATAAGCGGAACGCGCGCAGCCTTTCGGGGCTGCGCGTTTTGCATTGAGAGGTTGCCTTTCTGCCAGTTTTATAAGGAGGCGATCCGCTATGTCCAAATCCCTGTTCACGTCCGAATCCGTCACCGAGGGCCACCCCGACAAGATCTGTGACCAGATCTCCGATGCCGTGCTCGACGCCATCCTCGAAAGAGACCCCGCCGCCCGCGTCGCCTGCGAGACGACCTGCTCCACCGGCCTCATCCACGTCATGGGCGAGATCACGACCGACTGCTATGTCGATATCGCCGGCATCGCGCGCGATGTCGTGCGCGGCATCGGCTACGACCGCGCCAAATACGGCTTTGACTGCGATACCTGCGGCGTCATCACCAACATCGACGGGCAAAGCCCCGATATCGCCCTCGGCACCAACGACGAGGTCGCCGGCGCCGGCGATCAGGGCATGATGTTCGGCTTTGCCTGCGACGAGACGCCCGAGCTCATGCCGCTGCCCATCAGCCTGGCGCACAAGCTCGCCCGCCGTCTGACCGACGTGCGCAAGAACGGCACGCTGCCGTATCTGCGCCCGGACGGCAAGAGCCAGGTCACGGTGGAATACGAAGACGGCAGGCCCGTGCGCGTCGATACCGTCGTCATCTCGAGCCAGCACGGGCCGGAGGTGCCCATCGAGGCCCTGCGCGCCGACATCCTGCGCGAGGTCATCCGGGCCACCGTGCCGGCCGAGCTGCTTGACGAAAACACCAAATACCTGATCAACCCCACCGGGCGTTTTGTCGTCGGCGGGCCGCAGGGCGATACCGGCCTGACGGGCCGCAAGATCATCGTCGATACCTACGGCGGCTACGCGCGCCACGGCGGCGGATGCTTTTCCGGCAAGGATCCCAGCAAGGTCGACCGCTCCGCCGCCTACGCCGCGCGCTGGGTGGCCAAAAACATAGTGGCGGCGGGCCTTGCCAAAAAGTGCGAGGTCGAGCTCGCCTACGCCATCGGCGTTGCGGAGCCGGTGTCCGTAATGGTCGATACGTTCGGCACCGGCGCCGTATCGGACGAGGCCGTCACGGCCGCGGTGCGAAAGGTGTTCGACCTGCGCCCGGCGGCCATCATCCGCGACCTGGATCTGCGCAGGCCCATCTACCGCCCGCTGGCCGCCTACGGGCACATCGGGCGCGAGGATCTCGGCGTCAAATGGGAGAACACCGACCGCGTAAAGGACTTGCAAGCTGCGCTCTGATTTGCTATGATAGGCATTGTGCATTTTGCGTAATGGGAAAAGGATGGATGTGCAATGCTCGGGACGGTCGTCAATGCCGGCGCCATCGTGGCCGGCGGCTGTGTGGGGCTTTTGGCCAAAAAGGGCATCCCCGAACACATGGAGGATGCCGTACACAAGGCGATGGGCCTTGCCGTCATCGTCATCGGCGTGAACGGTGTGGCCGCCAACATGCTTTCGGTCGGCGCCGACGGCGCGCTCGCCTCGTCGGGGGAGCTTCTGCTCGTGTTCAGCCTTGTGCTTGGCGTGCTGGCGGGCGAGGCTCTGCGCATCGACGAGCGTCTCAACGGCGCCTCGGCGCTCGTGGAGCAAAAGCTGCATCTCTCCGGCTTCGCGGCCAGCTTTGTTTCCGGCACGCTCATCTACTGCGTGGGGGCCATGGCCATCATCGGCTCCCTCAACGACGGCCTCCTGGGCGATGCGAGCGTGCTCTTTGTCAAAAGCACGCTGGACGGCATCTGCAGCATCGTACTCGCGGCCACGATGGGCCCGGGCGTGATCTTTTCGGCCATCCCTGTGTTTCTCTATCAGGGCGGCATCACGCTTCTGGCCGGCGTCCTCGAGCCGTTTTTGCAGGGCGAGCTGCTGCGCCAGATCTGCGCCGTCGGCTATGTGCTGGTGGGGTGCATCGGCATCAACTTCATGGGCAGCTACAAGATCAAAACCGCCAATTTCCTGCCCGCGCTGCTCGTCCCGCCGCTCTGGGCGGCCATCCAGTCGCTCTGGCACTGACGCGGCTTTGTAAAAACACAAAAAAATTTTGGAAAGGCGCCCGCAGGGCGCCTTTCCCATTTGCCAAACCGGCCCGGATGCGCTATAATAACACCATATATTGGGCCAGAATGCAAACTTGCGCAATAGGGAAAGGGGGCGGCGGCGTGCAGGCACAGGCGCAGGGCCAGCTGTACAGGCTGCAGGGCACCGTCACCCACATCATCTTTGAAAACCCCGATACCGGCTATGCGGTGTTCGAGGTAGAGGCCGGCGGCGACGATGTCGTCGTCTGCGGCAACGTCGGCAGCGTCGACAACGGCATGTCCGTCACCGTCTACGGGCGCATGACCAACCACCCCACGCACGGCGAGCAGTTTTTGGCCGAGAGCTGTGAGGCCGCTCTGCCCGAGGAGGAAAGCTCGATTTTGAGCTTTCTGTCCAGCGGGGTGCTGCCCTACGTCGGGCCGTCCACCGCGCGCAAGCTGGTCGAGCGCTTCGGGGCCGATACGCTCGCCGTCATCGGGGAGGAGCCGCATCGCCTGTGCGAGATCCGCGGCCTCACCCCGCAAAAGGCCGCCGCCATCTCGGCGGAATTCAAGCGCATCTATGCCGTGCGCGAGACCATCGCCTGGATGAACCGCTTCGGCCTTTCGGCGCAGCAGGCGGTCACGGCCTACCGCGCCTACGGCCCCCACACGGTCGAGGCGCTCACGCAAAACCCCTACCTCTTGTGCGGCGAGCCGCTCCTGCTCCCGTTCGATAAGGCGGATGCCGTCGCCGTTCAGCTGCAGGTGGAGCTTGGCAGCGCGCTGCGCGTGGCGGCGGGGCTGCAATACACGCTGCGCCACTGCGCGGGCAGCGGGCACACCTGCGTGCCGCGCCAAAAGCTGCTGGAGGCGGCTGCGCGCTACATCCGCATCGACCCCGCGCGCGTGGCCGACGTGCTGGATGAGCTGCTCGCCTCCGGCGAGCTCTGCGTCCGCACCTTTGCGGACACCGAGTATATCTATCTGCCCGATCTGCTGCGCGCCGAGGAGGACATCGCCGCGCGCCTCGCGGAGATCGCCGGCTTTCCCACCGAGCCGCCCAAAACGCTCGCAAGCGATATCCGCGCGCTGGAGCTCGCGCAGGGCATGGAGTACGCCCCCGCCCAGCGCGAGGCCATCACGCTGGCGCTCTCCAGCCGGGTGATGGTGCTCACCGGCGGGCCCGGCACCGGCAAAACGACCACCGTCAACGCCATTCTCGCGCTGTATGAGGCAAAATATGACCGCGTCGCCCTCTGCGCGCCGACCGGGCGCGCCGCCAAGCGCCTGAGCGAGCTGACGAACCACGCGGCCTCGACCATCCACCGCCTGCTGGAGGTCGATTACACCACCGGCAGCGTGCGCTTTATCCACAACGAGAAGAACCTGCTGCCGTTCGACGTCGTCATCCTCGACGAGATGAGCATGGTCGATGTCAAGCTGTTTCAGGCGCTGCTCGCCGCCTGCCGCCCACACTGCCGCTTCGTGCTCGTCGGCGATGCCGACCAGCTGCCCAGCGTCGCCGCCGGCAACATCCTTGACGAGATCCTGCGCGCCGGCCTTTTGCCCACCGTGCGCCTGACGCAGATCTTCCGCCAGGCGGAAAAAAGCCTCATCGTGCGCAACGCGCACCGCATCGTGGCGGGCGAGCTGCCGCTGGCGGGCGGCAAAGAGGACGACTTTTTCATGATCGAGGCGAACGGCCTGCGCTGCCAGCGCCTTGTGTGCGACCTTGTCTGCCTGCGCCTGCCCCAGTCCTACGCGCTCGACCCCATGCGGGACATCCAGGTGCTCTGCCCCGGCAAAAAGGGCCCCACCGGCAGCGAGGAGCTCAACCGCCTGCTGCAGGCGCGGCTCAATCCGCCGGCGCCCGGCAAGCCGCAGATTGGCGACGCGCAGGCGAAGCGCATCCTGCGGCTGGGAGACAAGGTCATGCAGATCAAAAACGATTACGACATCCCCTTTGAGCGCGCCGGGGCCGAGGCCGGGGCGGGCGCCTACAACGGCGACCTCGGCATCATCACCGGCGTCGATGTCGAGAGCCGCACCGTCACCGTCCAGATGGAGGACAGGCTCTACCGCTACGGCGCCGACCAGCTCGCCGAGCTCGAGCCCGCCTACGCCGTGACCGTTCACAAGAGCCAGGGCTCGGAGTTCCCGGCTGTGGTGCTGCCGGTGGCGGACGTTCCGGCCCGGCTTTGCTACCGCAACCTGTTTTACACCGGCGTCACCCGCGCAAGGCGGCTGTGCGTGCTGGCCGGCACCGCCAACACCGTGCGCGCGATGGTCGCCAACGTGCGCCAGAACAGGCGCTACAGCGGCCTGCGCTATCTGCTGGCCGAGGCCGCCGGCAAGGCGGAAAAGGCGTGAGCGCCCTCAAGCCGCGCGCGGCGCAAGGTGCGGAGCGGCTGGCCGCGCTGTTTTTCCCGCGGCGGTGCCCGCTGTGCGGGGCGCTGCTCGGTGCCGATGCGGTGCTTTCCGCCGTCTGCCCCGACTGCGCGGACGAGGAACGCCGCCTGCGCCACACGCCGCCCCGCCTGCCGCCGACTGAGCACAGCTTTTCGGCGCTTGACAGCGCGGCGGGCGCCTACTACTACGCGGGCGGCATCCGCCATGCCATCCTCCTCTGCAAGGAGTACGGCAACCCCTGGTTTGCGCGGGAGCTTACCGACCTTGCGCTCGTGCATGTGTTTGGCGCACTGCCCGCCGCGGCGCCCGGCCAGCGCCCGCAGCTTACGCTGCCGCCCGGCCTCGCGCTCTACGACGCCATCGTGCCGGTGCCGCCCCGCGCGGGCGACGTCCGCACGAGCCTGCCCGACCTGATCGCGCGGCGCCTGTCGGCGGTGCTCGGCGTCCCGCAGCTTCGCCCGCTGGGCACGACGCGCACGCTGACCGCGCAGAAAACGCTGGACAGGGAGAACCGTCTGCGCAACGTGCGCGGCGCCTACTCAGCACGCCCCGGCACCGACCTGACCGGTCGGCGCGTGCTGCTCGTCGACGATATCATCACGACCGGGGCCACCGTCTCGTCCTGTGCGCTGGCGCTTTTGCAGGCGGGCGCCAACACGGTCACGGCGCTGTGCCTGGCCGCGGACGAGGAACTGCCCAAAGACCGTCAAAAACCGCAGGAGAACAAACACCCATGAAGCAACAGGACATCGGCATCGACCTTGGCACAAGCTCCATCATCATCGCCACGCAGAAGCAGGGCGTCGTGCTCTGCCAGCCCAGCGTCGGCGCGGTGGACACACGCAGCGGCACCGTCATCGCGGTGGGGGAGAAGGCCCTGCGCATGGTCGGGCGCGCGCCAAGCTATATCGAGATCGTGCGCCCTCTGCGCGACGGCGTCATACAGGATCACCGCATGACGCATGAGCTTATTTTGCGCTTTGTCAACGAGGTCTGCCCCTCGCGCCTCATCCGCCCGCGCGTGGCGGTGTGCGTGCCGGCGGCCATCACCGGCGTTGAGTCCGACGCCGTGGTCGAGAGCGTGATGAGTGCCGGCGCCCGCAGCGTCTATCTCGTCGATGAGCCGGTGGCCGCGGCGCTCGGCGCCGGCATCGACATCCGCGCGCCCGGCGGCTGCATGGTCATCGACATCGGCGGCGGCTCCACCGACATCGCCGTCATCAGCATGGGCGGGCGGGTGCGTGCCGCCAGCCTGCCGGTGGCCGGCAACGCCTTTGACAACTGCATCGCCCACGCCGTGCAGGAAAAGTACGGCATCGCCATCGGCCCCGTCACCGCCGAAACGCTCAAAAAGCAGGTCGCCTGCTGCGCCAGGACGGAGTTTGAGGCCGTGCTCGAGGTCAAGGGCCACTCGTGGGCGAACAACCTGCCCGCACGCCAGCTCGTGTATACGCGCGATCTGTATGCGCCGGTACAGGAGCTGGCCGCGCGCATCGCGGCCTGCGCGCACGGTGTGCTGGAGTCAACGCCGCCGGAGCTTGCCGCCGACGTTGGCCGCAGCGGTATCCTGCTCACCGGCGGGGGCAGCCTGCTGCGCGGTCTGGCGGCGTATCTCGCGGGCGAGCTGCACGTCGATGTGCGTCTTGCCGCCGACCCGCTCAACTGTGTGGCGCGCGGCACCGCCGCCAGCCTGACGATGGGCAGGCAGCTCACCGCCGGCTTTCGGGACGCGACGCCCAAGGTCTGGCGCTCGGCGCTGGCCCCGCGCCCTGAACCTTTTTCCTGATTTGACCTTACAAATCGTCAGAAAGTTGGAGAGTGAGAAAATTGAACCAAAAGCAGCGCATGCTCGCCGGCCTGCCCTATAAGGCCTGGCAGGACGGACTGGACAGGGAACGCGACGCGTGTCAGGCAAAGGTCTATTCGCTCAACACGCTGCCGCCGGCGGAGCGCCAGCGCATCCCGGAGCTTGTCAATGCGCTTTTTGGCCGCACCGGGAAAAACGTCTGGGTCGAGCCGCCCCTGCACTGCGATTACGGCTGGAACATCGAGGTCGGCGAGAATTTCTATGCCAACTACGGTCTGACGGTGCTGGACGTGGGCAAGGTGACGGTGGGGGACAACGTCATGTTCGGCCCCAACGTCTCGCTGTATGCGGCGGGGCATCCTGTCCACCCGGCCAGCCGCGATTCCGGCTACGAGTGGGGCGCGCCCATCACCATCGGCAACGATGTCTGGCTCGGCGGCAATGTCGTCGTCCTGCCGGGCGTCACCATCGGCGATGGGGCCGTCATCGGCGCCGGCAGCGTCGTCACAAGGGATATCCCGGCATACTGCATCGCCGCGGGCAACCCCTGCCGCGTGCTGCGCCCCATCACCGACGACGACCGCAAATATTACTGCAAAGACCGCGTGTTCGATGTGCAGGACTATTGACGCCTGCGCCGTACCGTCAAATTTTTTCTGAAAGAGGGACATGCATGCCCGCATCCCGGATCGAACTGAACGAAGAATTCCTCTCCCTGCGCGACCGCTACATCGAAAGCTGCTTTGCCTCTCTCAACGGCAAACAGCGCGAGGCCGTGTTTGCCACCGAGGGCCCGCTGCTCATTCTGGCGGGCGCCGGCTCCGGCAAGACGACAGTGCTCGTCAACCGCATCGCGAATCTCATCCGCTTTGGCTGTGCGCACGGCAGCAGCGAGCTTTCCCGCCCCGTCACCGAGGATGACCTGACCGCGCTGCGCACCGTTCTGCTGTGCGGCCAAACGCCGGACTGGGAGCTCGCGCGCCTGTTGGCCGTGCGCCCGGTGCGGCCCTGGAACATCCTGGCCATCACGTTCACGAACAAGGCCGCCGGCGAGCTCAAGGAGCGTCTGCGCGCGATGCTCGGCGATACGATGGGTGACGACGTCCACGCCTCGACGTTCCACTCCGCCTGCGTGCGCATCCTGCGGCGCGAGGCCGAGCGCATCGGCTACCCGAAAAGCTTTACCATCTATGATGCCGACGACCAGCTGCGCGTCATCAAGCAGGTATACAAGGATCTGCTCATCGACGACAAATTCCTGCCGCCGAAATCGGCGCTCAGCCAGATCAGCCGCTATAAGGATCAGCTGCTGACCGCCGAGGAGGTCGCAGCCGAGCCGCCAAAGGACGTCAAGGGCAGCCTTGTCGCCAAGGTCTACACGGCCTACGCGCGGCGGCTGCGGCAGGCGGGCGCGATGGATTTTGACGACCTCATCCTGCACACCGTGCGCATGCTGCAGCAGGATGACGAGGCCCGCCGCATCTATCAGGAGAAATTCCGCTATGTGCTCGTCGATGAATACCAGGACACGAGCGTTGCCCAGTTCCATCTCGTGCGGCTGCTCTGCGGCGGTGCGAACAACGTCTGCGTCGTGGGCGACGACGACCAGTCCATCTACCGTTTCCGCGGCGCCACCATCGAGAACATTTTGAACTTCGAGCAGGTGTTTGCCGGCGCGCAGGTGATACGCCTTGAGCAAAACTACCGCTCCACCGGCAACATCCTCGACGCCGCCAACAGCGTCATCCGCAACAACAATGGCCGCAAGGGCAAAACGCTGTGGACGAAAAACGATGTCGGCGCCAAGGTACACCACTATCTTGCCGCCAGCGAGCAGGACGAGGCCAGCCATATCGCCGAGGTCATCGGCAGCCACCTCAAGCAGGGCGCGCACCTGCGCGACCACGCCGTGCTCTACCGAATGAACGCCCAATCCAGCCCCATTGAAGCGTACTTTGCCCGCGCCGGCATCCCGTACCGCATCATCGGCGGGCAGCGCTTCTTTGAGCGCAAGGAGGTCAAGGACATCAACGCCTATCTGGCCATCATCGCGAACCGGCGCGACGATGTGCGTTTGCGCCGCATCATCAACGAGCCGGCGCGCAAGATCGGCGACACGACGCTCGACAAGGTCGGCCAGCTGGCCGCGCAGAACGGCGTGGCCATGCTGGATATCATCGAGCATGCGCCGGACTATGCGGAGCTTGGCCGCGCGGCAGCGCCCCTGGGCGCCTTTTACGCCCTCTATCGGGAGCTTTGCGCGCTGGCCGCGACCGTCCCGCTCGAGCAGCTCGTGCCCGAGGTCATGGAAAAGACCGGCTATGAAGCAATGCTCAAGGCCCAGGGCGAGGAGGGCGAGACGCGGCTTGAAAACCTTGGCCAGTTGACCAACTCTCTCACCACCTATGCGCGGCAAAACGGCGAGGAGGCCACCCTCGCGGGCTTCTTGGAGGAGGTCGCCCTCATCTCGGACATCGACAGCTACGACGAGCACGCCGACAATGTCACGCTGATGACGATGCACTCCGCCAAGGGCCTTGAGTTTCCGTATGTTTTTATCGTCGGCATGGAGGAGGGGGTTTTCCCCGGCGAGCTTTCGCGCTATAATGAGGAGGACATGGAGGAGGAGCGCCGCCTGTGCTATGTCGGCATCACGCGCGCCAAAAAGGAGCTGTATCTCTCCTCGGCGCGCCAGCGCATGATCTTTGGCCGCACGCGCTGCAACCCGCCCTCCTGTTTTCTGGAGGAGATCGAGCCCGGCCTCGTCGAGGCATCGGAAAGCCCCGAGATCGGCTTCGCGACCGGTCGCGGCAGCTATGGCACCAACGTGCCTGGCGGGCGCAGCGGGTATTCGGGCGCCAGCCGCGGGTATTTGAACCCGGAATACAACCGCGGCTGGAGCACGGGCCGCAGCGGCTTTGCCTCCGGCGGGCACGAGAGCCCAGGCTATCCCGGCGGTCGGCATGCGCCTGCGCCGCGCTATGGTCACGGCCCCGCCGTGCCGGCGGGGGCCGCCAGCGCTACGCTGGCCGAGCTGCAAGCCCAAACGGCGCCCAAAAGGCAAAAGGCAGCCGCCTTTGCGCCCGGTGACGTCGTCGACCACAAGGTGTTCGGGCGCGGCGTCGTGCGCAAGGCGACGCCCATCGCCGGGGACTGTATCGTGGAGATCGAATTCGAGCGCGTCGGCGTCAAGAAAACGATGGCCAATTACGCGCCGCTGATCAAAATCGAGGAACAGGGAGGCTGACCCATGCTCGTCAAACTCATCGCCCACACCAACGACCCCGAAAAGACCGTCGCCGCCGCGGCCAGGCTGTGCTATTCCGACGCGCACATCGGAACGCTGCTCGACGGCCTGACGCCGGACAAGACCGCCGCCTTTTTGCAAACGCTCTCGGATATGGGCCACGCCTCGCCCATCGAGCACGCCAGCTTTACCTTTGGCATCGAGGGCGTTTCCCGCAGCTTTCTCGCGCAGGTCACACGGCACCGCATCGCGTCGTTCAGCGTGCAGAGCCAGCGCTATGTGCGCTTGGAGGATTTCCGCTACGTCGTCCCGCCCGAGGTCGAGGCCATCCCGGCGGCTAAGGAAAAATTCATCGAGGCCATGAACGCCGACGCCGCCCGGTATCTGGAGCTCGTCAAGGCGCTGGAGGAGGCACACGCCCAAGCCCTGACCGCGCAGGGCATGGAGGAAAAGGCCGCCCGTCGCGCCGCCGCCAAAAAAGCCAACGAGGACGCCCGCTTCGTGCTGCCCAACGCCTGCGAGACCAAGATGGTGCTCACGATGAACTGCCGCAGCCTGCTCAATTTCTTCAACCTGCGCTGCTGTGAGCGCGCCCAGTGGGAGATCCGCGCCGTGGCCGATGAGATGCTCAAGCTCGTGCTGCCGCTGGCGCCGCACATTTTTGCCGCCGCCGGCCCGCGCTGCCTTGCGGGCCCCTGCCCGGAGGGCAGGATGTGCTGCGGCAAACAGAGCTTTGTGCGCGATAAATATGCGCAGCTCAAAAGTGAGGCATTGCAAAATGGGTAAGCTTGTGATCCTGGAGGGCCTTGACGGCTCCGGCAAGGGCACGCAGGCGCATCTGTTGACCGAGGCTCTCAAGGAGCAGGGCAGGGCGGTGCGCGGCATCACGTTCCCGAACTATGCGAGCGATTCTTCCGCACTCGTCAAGATGTATCTGCGCGGGGATTTCGGCCAAAAGCCGGACGATGTCAACGGCTATGCGGCCAGCGCTTTCTATGCCGTTGACCGCTACGCGGGCTATAAGGCGGACTGGGGCCCGTTTTACGCGCAGGGCGGCCTGCTCGTCGCCGACCGCTACACGACCTCCAACGCCGTGCATCAGTGTGCCAAATGCCCGCGCGAAGCGTGGGACGGCTTTCTTGACTGGCTGTTTGATTTTGAGTACCAAAAGCTCGGCCTGCCCGCGCCGGATGCGGTGTTCTATCTCGCCGTCGACCCGGACGTCTCGCAGGCGCTGATGACCGCGCGCTACCACGGCGACGAGAGCAAAAAGGACATCCAGGAAAAAGACACCGAGTACCTCGCCCGCGCCCGCGCGGCGGCGGAATACTGCGCGCAAAAGCTGGGCTGGCGGCGCATCGAATGTACGAGACGGCAAAACGGCGGTAAAAGCATGCGCACCGTGCAGGATATCCACGCGGAAATACTTGCACAATTGGCCGATATCCTGTAAAATGACGGAAGAGCGGGCCCGCGCCCGCCTTGGGGGGTGTACCCATGCTGCGCAACGCAAAGCAGACGGATGTGGAGCAGCTTGCAGGGCTGCGCGCTGCCGCCTGCCGCGAAACACCGCAGCAGGCCGCTGCCTGGGTGCGCGAGATCGTCGGCATCCAGAACATCTTCCTGCTCGAGAACACGCCCCCGCGCATCGACGCCCTGCTGGCCATGGTGCCGGTGTACAGCGGCGCGCGCCGCGGGGTCTGGTTCGCGGGGCTGTACACACAGCCTGCCTTTGCCGGCAGCGCCGTCCTGCCGCGCCTCGTCGATGCGGCGCTGCGCGCCTGCGCCGCGCGCGGCTATGACTTTGCCGTCACCGTCCCGCGCGGGGATGCCCAGCGCGCCATGTTCGGTACCGTTGGCTTTGGCGATGCGCTGCCGCTGCGGGTGGTGCGGCGCACCATCACGCAGAACCTCTGGGCGCAGGCGGATTTTGACACGATGACCGTGCGCCGCCTGCAGGAGGAGCGCCAGCGTTTTGCACCCGGCAGCATCGTTTTCCCCGAGCCGGTCATGGCCGGCATCCTGCACGAGCTCTACAGCCGCGGGCTGACGCTGGTGTCCGGCCCGCGCGGCTACGGGCTTTTCTACCAAACGCCGGACAAGCTCTATTTCGCCGAGCTGCAGGCCGACAATGACCACAGCGCCGACCTGCTTTTACAGGCATCGGCCCGGCATACCGGCGTCTTTGAGGCCCGCCTGCTGCTCTCCGAAAGCCAAAGCCTGTATTTGGGGCAGGGCAAGCGCAGCCTGTACGCGATGCTGTGCACGCTTCGCCAGCCGCTTGCGGCGGGGGAGCTCTATTTCCGCCCGCTGCTGTGAGACCGCAGCGGGGCCAAAACAAGACGAAGAACGCGCCCGCCGATCCGTGGGCAAGAAGGAGCATACAAAAATGAAGATCGGCCGCAGCCAGGAACCCTCTCAACAGATGCCGAAGCAGCCGGCGCCGCCGGCGCAGGCGGGCACGCCGAACGCGCAGCCATCGTCGCA
>CANRBN010000030.1 GCA_947628865.1 uncultured Gemmiger sp. | reverse complement strand
GCCGTGGGCGACGCGGCCTTCCAGGCCAAATGCTTCAACCGCCTGCGCGAGATCAAAGCCGCCGGCACCACCATCGTCATCGTGTCCCATGCGCTGGGGCAGATCGAGCAGATCTGTGAGCGCAGCCTTTGGATCTGCGATGGCAAGATCCGCGCCGAGGGCCCCCCGCGGGAGGTGCACCCCGCCTATCTGGATTTTATGAACCGGCGCAGCGAACACGAGGCCGCCCGGGCCCAGGCGGAGGAGGGGGCGCAGCCCAGAAACCGCTGGGGCAGCGGCGAGGCCCGCATCACGGCGATCCGCCTGACCACCAACGGCGGGGAAGCGGTCGTGGAAAATGTTGCGCTTGGCGCCGCGCTGCGCATCGAGATGGACTACGCCTGCACAAAAACGCTGGAGGAGCCCCAGCTCGGCATCTCTTTCTTCCGCACGGACGGCGTTTTGTGCTATTCGACATCGACAGGCCTTGAAAATCTGCTTGGCACCGCTGTGAACGGGCAGGGGACCGTGGCGATGGACATCGGGCGGATCCTTTTGCTGCCGGCGATGTACAGCATCGATATTTCCATCACCGGCAAGGACGGCTTTGCCTATGATGACTGGCACGATGCGCGGCGCTTTGTCATCTGCTGCCCGCAGGTCGAGCCCGGCATCGTGTGGCTGGAACATACCTGGGAGTGCTGCCCGCGCCCCGAAGGCGGGCAGACGACCTGAAGGAGGACGGAGCACTATGGAAGAAGATAAAAAGCTGACGGTGGACGTCGAAGCCATCATGCGCGAGATCCGCGCCGACATCGAGATGCAGGAGGATCTGAAAAACCTGCCGGATTTTGAAAGCATCCCCATGCAGATGGGCGAAGCGGCGGTGGTGCCGGTCTCGTATCAGGACTGGGCACTGTACGAGCAGTCCATGGATTACATCAACACCCACTATGAGCTGCAATACTACTGGCCATTCACCGGCAACCCGGTCAAGGTGTTCCTCAAGCGCGTCGTCCGCAAGCTGCTCAAATGCATGCTCTATCCGCTGCTCATGCTGCAAAACCGTCTCAATGCCCACATCATGCGCTGCCTCGGGCAGATACGGTTCTATGTCAACGAGGATCGCGACACCGCCGACTGCCTGCGCGAAGAAACGGCGGCTCTGCGCCGGCAGGTCGAGGAGCTCAAGGAGCAGGTGCGCATCCTGAGCGAAAAGACCGGCGCCGGGCAGTGACCGGCCCTGGGCGGGCGGCGCCTGACCGTTCGCGTAAACGCCGTGCCCGCCCGCCGGCTGTGCCAAGCCATGGCGAATGCTTTATTAGGATTCAAAGAAATGAGGGAAAGCGTGCGTATCGTACAACTGCTGCCGTGCCTGGCTTATGGGGATGCCATCGGGAATGATACCCTGGCCATCCGTGATGTTCTCACCGGGATGGGATATGATACGGCGATCTATGCCGAGGTCATCGACAGGCGCCTGCCCGTGAATACGGCGCAGAGCGTGGAACTGATGCCGAGCCTCACGGATGAAGATGTGATCCTCTACCACGGCTCTACCGGCTCAAAACTCAATTATGACTTCCCGCAGATGCGGGGCCGCAAGGTGATGATCTACCACAACATCACCCCGCATGAGATGTTCGCGGGATATGATCCCTCCGCGGAGAGGAACATGATCGACGGCATCCAGGGGATGAAGTATCTTTCAGATAAGGTGGATCACTGCATCGCCGACTCGGAATTCAACCGGCAGGAGCTCTTGCGCATGGGCTTTACCTGCCCCATCGATGTCTGCCCCATCATCATCCCCTTTGCGGATTACGAAAAAAGGCCGGATCAGGCCGTGCTGCGCCGGTATCGCAACGACGATTCCACCAACCTGCTGTTTGTGGGCAGGGTGGCGCCCAATAAAAAGCAAGAGGACATCATCAGGGCATTTTCTCTCTACCGCCGGCACTACGATCCGCATGCCCGCCTGTTCCTTGTGGGCTCTTATGACGGGATGGAAAAGTATTATGACCGCCTGCGCCGCTATGTCGACAGGCTCGCGCTGCAGCAGGCGGTGTTTTTTACCGGGAAGATCCGCTTCGATGCGATCCTGTCGTATTACCGCCTCGCCGATGCCTTTGTCTGCATGAGCGAGCACGAGGGCTTCTGTGTGCCGCTGGTGGAGGCCATGTATTTTGACGTGCCCATTCTTGCCTACAACAGCACGGCGATCCCCGATACGCTGGGCGGCAGCGGCGTTTTGCTGCCCGAAAAGGATCCGGCGCTGGCGGCGGCCTGCATCGACCGTGTGCTGCGCGATGATGCCGCCCGGGCGCATTTGATCAAGGGGCAAAGGCGCCGGCTGGAGGATTTCTCGTATGAGACCGTCAGCGCCCGCTTAAAAGGGATATTGAAAAGCATCGTGGGAGAAGGATAACAGTGAAAAAGATCGGTTTTGTGATCCCGTGGTATGCAGAAAACATCTCCGGCGGCGCCGAGACTGCGCTGCGCGGTCTGGTGCACCATCTGCAGGATGCGGGCGTCGAGCTGGAAGTGCTCACCACCTGCGTGAAGGATTTCCGCTCCAAATGGGACAAAAACTATTATCAGGCCGGCCTTGAGAGCTGCGCCGGAATACCGGTGCGGCGCTTCGCGGTGGGCAGGCGGAATGTCGCCCGATTCGACGCGGTCAACATCAAGCTGATGGCGGGCCAGCGCGTTACCGCGGCGGAAGAAAAATGCTTCATTGAGGAAATGCTCAACTGCCCCGGGCTGTATGCCTATCTCCGGGAGCATCAGGAGGAGTACTCCTTTTTTGTTTTTACACCCTATATGTTCAGCCCCATCTACTATGGCGTACAGGCTTGCTACGAAAAGGCGGTCATGATCCCCTGCCTGCACGATGAGGCTTATGCCTATATGGAGATCTTCAAGCGGGCGTTTTCCAAAGTGCGGGGCATGATCTTTCTCTCCCGGCCGGAGCAGGCGCTGGCCAAACGGCTTTACGGGGTCGACGGAGAGGCCTTCCAAAGCCTGGGCACGGGGCTGGATGTCAGCTTTACCGGGGATGCAGAGCGCTTTCGAAAAAAGTATGCGATCGATGCGCCGTTCGTTTTGTATGCAGGCCGCAAAGACAACGGCAAGATGGTAGACCAGCTGGCCCGCTACTTTGCGTTTTATAAAGAGCGGAACCCATCGCCCCTGCGGCTGGTTTTGATCGGCCCGGGCCGGCTTGACTTCCGCGCGCGGGACGTGATCGACCTGGGCTTCGTGCCGGCGCAGGACAAATACGATGCCTATGCGGCGGCGGCCGTTTTCTGCAATCCCTCACATTTTGAGAGCTTCTCCATCGTCATCATGGAAAGCTGGCTCTCCGGTGTGCCGGTGCTGGTCAACGGGGCGTGCGCCGTCACCAGGGATTTCGTGATACAGGCGCAGGGCGGGCTGTACTACACCTCCTATGCGGAATTTGAGTGCGGCCTGAAATATCTGTTGGCGCATCCGGACACGGCCCGTCAGATGGGCGAGAATGGCGGCGCCTTTGTGCGGGAACACTTTGCGTGGGATGTCGTCGTAGACAAATACATCCGCTATTTTCAAAACCTGGAGCGAGACCGCACGGCCTGAGGGGCGCGGCGGGAACGCGTTGCCCATCGCCGCGCAACGATCATGGTTGCAAACGGGGCGCTGGTGGTGGTATTATAATGCTCACGGCTGCCGCGGTGCGGGCGGTCTTTTGGCCCTCCGGCAGGGCCGAATGAACATGGGGAGGCAACAATGGATCTTTCCAGCAAAGATTTGGACACGCTCATCCGCCAGGAACGCCTGGTGATGGAGCATCTCAAGACCTTGGACACGCCGGAAAAGTACGGGGATGTTTGCATCGGCGCCATTCTGGATGAATGCGGGCAGGCGGCGGCCTTGCTGCAAGGGCCGCAGGAGCAGCCCTGCCCGCCGGCTGCCGAAGCGGCGCCGCCGGCGCCGCCGGATTCCACCGCGCGCCGCATCGACAGATGGCTCCAAAAAAGCGGGCTTTATACCCGTTTCCTGCGGCCCGGGATCCTGCCGCTGGCCAAGCGGCTGTTCCGAAAGCGCCGTGTCCACGCGCGTGACCTGATGGCGCTGGAGGGCGGCGCTTTTGTGGATGCCTGCTACCAGGCCCTGCTTGAACGCCCGGCCGAGCCTGCCGCGATGCAGGATCTCTGTGCGCGGCTTGCCAATGGGGAAACACGCAAGCTTTATGCCCTGCTCGGCATCGCGGGCTCGCCGGAGGCGCAGCGGCATCCCGTACGCCTTTGCGGCACGGCCCGCTACCGTGTGCGGGAATGGGCGCGCAAGCTCCTTGCCCATATCCCGGGGGCCCGGCAGATCATGGCACATTCGACGGATCTGCATATCTTGCAGATGCGTGTGGAGCAGTTGACGGCGCAGACGCAGGAATTGCAGCGGCAGATCCGGCAAGACCGCGAGATCGCCCGGCAGGACAGGGATTGTGCGGTGGAGACGCTCCGGCAGGAAGCCAGAGAAAGCCTCATCCGCCAGGAGATGCGCCGCGCGAAGCTCGGCCACCGCCTGGAAAGCGAAGCGCAGCGCCTTGAGCGGCGTATCGGCGGGACGGAACAGGGCCTGGCGCGCCTGCTGGAGGAGGAAGAGAAAGGATCGCAGCGGCGGGAGCGTTTTGTCAGCCGTCTGAACGATTTCTATGTGCACTATGAGGAGACCCTGACCCCCAAGGCGGAAGCGGGTTTCCTTGCCACACACGGGCAGTATTTTGAGAAGATCGATGCCTGGGCGCAGGGCCGGGACAAGGCGCAGCTGGCCATGGCGGATCTTGGCTGCGGCGCCGGATTATGGCTCCGGCTGCTCACGGAACGCGGCTACCGCCCGGTCGGGGTGGACAGCAACCCCAAAATGCTGGAGCGCGCCCGTGCGTGCGCCGGTGAGAGCAGGCTTGTCTGCCAGGATGCCGTGGCGTTTCTTCGGGAGCAGGCGGATGCCTCCTGGGATCTCCTTTCCTCGTTCCATATGATCGAGCACATGGACACGATGGCTCTGTTTGAATTTTTTGACGACTGCAAGCGTGTTCTGCGCCCGGGCGGCCTGCTTTTGCTGGAAACGCCCAACCCCAAAAACATCCTCACGGCAACAGAGATGTTCCGCCTGGACGTCACGCACAAAAACATCATCCCCATGGAGCTGCTGGTATTCTGCATGGAAGAATGGGGCTTTGAGCGGGTCGAGAGCGTGCCCGTCAGCCCGTACAATTATTTCCCGATGGAGTATGAGCAGAATGACCCCGTCTCCTCCATGGCGTTCCGGTTCAACAATGAGACGGAATACTCTGTTTGGGCGGTGAAGCCGGTATGAAGATCATCCAGATGCACCAGACCATCACCACGCACGATGCCATCGGCAACGATATCGCGGCGATCAACGCCATCCTGCAGGAGCACGGAGAGTGTTTTGCCTACGCTGAGAACCGGTTGGATCCGGCCCTGCGCTACATCGGCGACAGTGAACTGGCGGACTTCCTGAGCGACCCCGACAACCTGCTCATATACCACCACAGCGGCTTTTGGCGCCTGGGCGAGTTGGCCCTGCAGGAGGCGGCGGCGCACATCGTTGTCCGCTATCACAACGTGACCCCGTCCGCCTTTTTTGAGCCGGGCAGCTTTCAGGAGCGGCAGTGCCGCCTTGGCCGGGAGCAGACGCTCCGTCTGGCGGCCCTGCCGAACGCGTGCTGGCTTTCCGCCTCGGCGTACAACTGCCTGGATATCCCGGCGGTCCCGCGGGCGCGCAGGGCGGTGTGCGCGCCGTTCAACAAGCTCGAATCCTGGGCCGCCGGCATGCCGGATGAGGCGGTCCTGCAAAAGCTTCTCTTTTCCCGGGCGGTGGATCTTTTGTTCGTGGGGCGCGTGGCCCCCAACAAGGGGCACCTGCTTTTGCTGGACGTGCTCAAAACGTACTGCCAAAGCTATGATAAGGACATCCATCTCTGGGTGATCGGCAAATTTGATGACGACCAGTCCGCCTATGCCGCCCGGGTCAGAGAGCGCATCGCCGCCTATGGCCTTGCCGACAATGTCCATTTTATCGGCGAGATCAACGATGCCACCATGAGCGCTTACTATTTGGGATGTGATTTTTACCTCAGCGCCAGCGAGCACGAGGGCTTTGGCGTCCCGCTGGTGGAGGCGCAGTATTTCGGGCTGCCGGTGCTTGCGCGCGCCTCCTCGGCGGTGCCGGAAACACTGGGCCCGAACCAGATGATACTGGGCGAAGACCCGCGCATGTACGCTGCGGCCATCCGCCAGCTGTACCACGACCGCGCCGCGCTTCGCTGGCTGCGGGAAAAAGGCCGGCAGAATTATCAGGATCGGTTTACATACGCGAAGCTGCGGCAATGCTTCCTTGCTGCGATGCGGCAGTGGGGATTTCTGTAAATAAGCGGGAGGCAAACTATGAAGATCGCGATTGCCATGGTTCAGGTTCCTTTTATAACGGGCGGCGCGGAGCTGCATGCGCAAATGCTTCGCGATGAGCTGCGAAAACGCGGGCATCAGGCGGAGATCGTGACGATCCCGTTCAAATGGTACCCGCCCCGGACGCTGATGGACTGCATGATGATGGGGCGCATGATGGATCTGACCGAGACCAACGGCGAAACCATCGACCGGGTCATCGCCATGAAGTTCCCGGCCTATTATGTGCGGCATCCCAACAAGGTATTGTGGATCCTGCATCAGCACCGGCAGGCCTACGACCTCTGGGGCACGCCCTATGGGGATCTGGACAAATTGCCCGAGGGCAACGAGATCCGCGCCTTCATCCAAAAGTGTGACAACGAATATATCCAGGAAGCGAAAAAAATATTTACAAATTCTCAGAACACGTCCGACCGCCTGCTCAAGTACAACGGCATTGCCAGTACGCCGCTGTACCATCCGCCGCTCGGATGGGAAAAGATGCACTGCGACGACTACGGCGACTATCTGTTTTATGCCAGCCGCATCGACCCCGTCAAACGCCAGCGCCTGCTCGTGGAGGCGGCGCGTTGGGTCAAAACGCCGGTCAAATTCGTCATTGCCGGCTCGGGCAGCAAGGCGGAGCTGGAGTATCTGCGCGGCAATATTGAGAAGTATCACCTGCAGGACAAGGTAAAGCTGGCCGGTTTCATCTCGGAGGAGGAAAAGCTGGCCCATTACGCCAAATGCCTGGGCGTTTATTTCGGCGCCTACGATGAGGACTATGGCTATATCACGCTGGAGGGCTTCTTCTCCCGCAAGCCGGTCATCGTCCATCCCGACGCCGGCGGCCCGCTGGAGTTCGTGCGCGACGGCGAGAACGGCTTTGTGGTCGAGGCGGATGCCAAAGCCATCGCCGCCAGGGCGGACGCCCTTTATCTGGATCGCAAAATGGCCCGGCGTCTGGGCGAAAACGGATATGAGCTGCTGCAAAAGGTCAACATGAACTGGGATTATGTCATCGGGCAGCTGCTGCAATAAAGCGCCGCGTCAGGCGGCAAAAGGCCGGGTGGCGCCCCGGGGCCCGGTCATGGCCCCAAAGCCTTTTGGGAGAGGAAGTTACGGTATGAGCAAGCCAAAAATGCTGTATGCCAGCCCGTTCTGGCCAAAGGAAAGCGGGATCTCCAATTACAGCAGTTATATGGTGCAGGCGCTGCGCCCGCATTTTGACATCACGCTGCTGGCCGATGGCTATACGGTGGAGGACGAACTGCTGCGGGATCTGCCGGTGGTGCAGTACCAAAGAGGGGAGCGCTATCCCGGCTATGATGTGATCCTGTACAATTTCGGCAACAATCCGTATTTCCATGCCTATATGCTGGATGCCCTGCGCGACAACCCGGGCTTTGTGATCCTGCACGACCTGTCGCTCTATTATCTCACGGTGGGCGTGGCGCAGCGCGAGGGGGATCCGCTGGGCGAGATCTATGCCCAGGCGGGCCTGCCGGGCTTTCAGCTGCTCAAGGAGAGCCTGTACCGTGACCCGAACCCGGATCTGCTGCAGCACAAGGATCTGGCCGCGGAGCTGCTGCTCAACCGCGAGGTCATCGACCGGGCCCGGGGCGTCCTGATCCATTCCCACTATACCGGGCAGAAGATCCGCGCACTGGACGCGCACAAACCGATCCTCGAGATCAAGCATGTCCAGAGCCTGCAAAAGGAATATCTGCTGTCCGACGATGCCGAGGTCAAAAGATGCATCGGGCAGGCGTTCGGCATCCCGGAGGACGCGTTCGTACTGCTGGCGGCGGGCTATATCGCCCCGACCAAGCAAAACGTGCTGACCTGCCAGGCGGTAAAGCTGTACAATGCGCGGCATGATACCAAGATCTATTATCTCATGGCCGGCGATGGTGGCGACGCCGATGCGTATCTCGATACATATTGCAGAAAAACCGGCTTCCTCTCGGAAGAAATGTTTGCCCGCGCGCTGCAGCGGGCGGACGTCGTGTTCAACCTGCGCTACCCCACGAACGGCGAGACATCCGGCACCCTGATCCAGGCGTTAGGCCTCGGCAAGCCCTGCGTGACGACCGCCATCGGCTGGTTCGATGAGCTGCCCGATGACGCGGTCATCAAGGTGGCGCCGGACGTCACGGCGGAGGAGCTTGCGCGGATGATGGATGCCTGGCGCCCCGACAGCCTTGCGGCGCTGGGAAAACGTGCCCACGCGTACTTTGCCCGGGAATATGTGCCCGAAAAGATCGCGCGGGAGATCAAAGGCTTTCTGCTGGGCGCCTGACCCGCGGCGTTCGCAAGGGTCGGACAGGACACTGGATCGGAAAAGATGGAGGTATCATTGATGAGCAGGAAAACGCTTGATACAGTCAGAACGGCTTTTCGGCAGAAGCCGTGGGCGGTCGCGCTTACGCTTTTTGTGGTGTATTCGGCGGCACTGTTTTATTTCTATGCGGAGTATTATTTCGCGGATCTGCTTCCTGTGAGCGGGGATGCGCTTGTGCTGTACTCCGATATCGAGCTCGTGAAGAATGCGGTTCTCCATGGGGAATTTCCGCTGTGGAACAAGTTCCTGGCCGGCGGCATACCGTTTACCTCCACGCTCTTTATCTATCTGATCTGGGCCTTTTTGCCGATCAAGGGGATGGTCTATGCCACATATATCTCTTTTGTCGCGCTCGGGGCCGCGTTCAGTTATCTGTATTTTGAAAAGATCGGCTGCGGCAAAGCCGTTTCCGTCTGCATGAGCGTGTGCTACCTGTTCTCGGTGCATCTGGGCGGGTTCCGCAAAAGCCATGTAAGCGTTGTTTTTGCCGTTGCGCTTTTGCCCGTCATGCTTTATCTTGTCGAGATGTATTTTTCCACAAGAAAACTGCGCTGGCTTCTGCTTTGCTCGGCGGTCATGGCGGTGCAGTTCGCGGGCGGGCACACCCAATATGTGGTCTATACCGATCTGTTTTTGGCAGTTTACCTGATCTGCTTCGGCTGCCATTACAGGATGAAATGGGCCACGATGCTCCGCCACGGGGCGGCCTGGGGCTTTACTTACATTGGGCTGTGTGCGTTCCGTATGTTTCCTGTGCTGGAACAGTCGGCGTTTTACAGCGGCAATGGGGCCGTCGCGGCAGCGGGGCGCGATGTATTTGAATCGTACTCCATCTCGCCCATAAAGCTGATCCAGACGATCTTCCCGCGGTTCTGGGGTGAGGACAACTTCCTCCAGCCGCTGGGGCTGGAATACTCCTCGGAAATGGACATCGAGCTGTTCCTGGGGCATATGGTCGTGCTGTTTGTATTGGGCGGCCTGCTGTTCCTGTTCAGGGATTTCCGCGTCCGCTTTGCGGCGGGCACGATGGCCATTGCCTGTCTCTATGCCGCCGCGGGGACTGTGCCGTGGCTCTCGGATCTGTTTTACCATGTTCCGATCTTCAACAGCTTCCGCTGCCCGGCACGGGCGCTGTATCTTTTCATCTTTTCCGCCTTTACGCTGGCGGCCCTGGCGCTTTCCCACTGGAAAGAAGATGCGTTCCGCCGCAGGCTGTGCAGGCTGGGCGTCATTTTCTTCGGCGGCATCCTCGGGCTTTCGCTTGCGGCGGCCTTTTCGGCATTGTTCTCTCTGGCGGCGCAGCAGGCGCTCAGCGGGCCGGAGCTTGGCAGCCTCAAAAGCTATCTTCTTCATGCGATCCTGCCGGACTGTGTCGGCATGGCCCTGTGTGCAGTGCTTTGCATCGTGGGGCGGCGTGGCTTCGGGCAAAAAAGGGCCGTGCCCTCCACAAGGCTTGCGTGCGCCCTGTTTGCGGCCTTGACGCTGGTGGAGGTGCTGCCTTACAGTGGTATGACGGCCCCCTGCACATGGGAAAGCCTTTACAATACGGATCCGCAAAGCATCGCCGTCCATGATTCCATCGGCAACGGTAAGGTCTGGGATGCGTTTTTGGGCATTGACGGAGCGCACGAAAGCATCGTTTCGCAGAATATGGCAAGCTCCAAGGAAATACCGGCCCTGAATTCCTTCGTCACATTCAACGACCCGCGCCTGTACCGGATGTTTACGGGGGAAATCTCCACGCCCTACAATTTCTCCGGCTTGTTTACCGGCACCTTATATGCCGACCGCAATGTCTGGCTGCAAAATCCGCTGCTGTCCATGCTGGGGGTAAAATATCTCATTGATTCTTCCGGGATCTTGCAGGCGGATGCCAGCTGCTATCGGATCGGAGACGGCAGGGAGGTATTGGTAACAAAAGATACGGTGACCGTCCCGGCCGCAAATGAGGGTGTCCAGGCCTGGTTTGAGACGTTCGACATCGAGCAGAATGCAATGTATGAGATAAAAGGCAGATGCACCGCGCCCGAGGCGGCACAGTTCTCGTTCGATCTGTATGGCGGCCCGAACTATGACAACACGGCCCAGCAGATCGAGTTTTCTCTGGATGCGGGCGAGCAGGAATTCTCCGGCATTATCGCCACGGGCAGCTTTGATCGGGCCCAGCTGGAAACCGTGTATTGGCGCTTTATGTCCACGATGCCGCAGGAGCTCACCATCCGGGACTTTACGCTCAGCAAGGTAGAATGCCAAAAGGATGATACGGTATACCGGCTATGGAATGAGACCGAAGGGCAGGCGCCCATTTATCTGAACACGCGCGCACGCGACATCCTGTATGTACCGGAACGCATCGAAACGCTCGCAGATACCGAGGAGCTTTACAGCAACGTCATTTCCTACCCGTTGGACACCGTTGACTATGTGCAGGATATCCCGGCGCGGGAGCTGGCGCCTGATGCGGTAACGATAGCCAACATTGATTTTGGCTATAACAGGTGCACAGCGGACATACAGGCGGGCGAAGACACCTTTGTCAATTTCTCCCAGGTGCAGTACCCGGGCTGGAATGCATACGTCAACGGTCAAAAAACGCCCATCCATCTCGTCAACGGGCTGATCATGGGCATCGAGGTGCCGGCTGGCAGCAGCAGGATCGAGTTTGTGTATCGCCCGACCGTTTTCTGGATCGGCCTGGCCGTTTCGGGCGGGACATTCCTCTTATTGCTGGTCGTCTGTATCGTATCGGGCAAAAAGCGGCGCGGCGTTGGCCGATGACCGATCCAAGCGCGCCTGTTACAGCGCGGATGCGCTTGCCTGTGCGCGGGAAGACTGGGATATCCATATAAACGCGGCCCTGTATACAAGTTTTTGGGCAGGTGCCTGTCGGCACGCGGCAACCGATCCACCCGGATCGGACGCTTGGCCGCCTGTGTGGAGCGGGACGGATGCCCGAATCAAAACGGAATAACGCAAAACAGGGGTTTGGACATATGGACGACACAAAAACCGTACTGCGTGGGAAAGGCCGCTGGAGAAGGCCGGTGTTGGAGTCGGCGATCTTTCTTGCGGTTACCGCCTTGCTGGAATGGTTCTTTTTTGGCTTTTGCCATGTGGATTTTTCCACCCCCATCACCAGTGAGGGGGATGGCCTCAGCGCCCTGCTGCTCGTGAAAAACATCCTGCGCGGCAGCGACGCCTTGAAAGGGTTCCCCTTTGCGCAGGATCTTTCGGCGTTTCAGGCGAATTATACGGAGCTCAGCCGCCTTTTTATCAAGACATGCGGGCTTTTTGTGCACGACCCCGGCACCGTAATGGATCTTTGGCTGTTCGCCATCCCGCTTTTCAATGCGTTTGTGTGCTATTGGGTGCTGCGGCACTTTAAGGTGCGCAGCTGGTTGGCGGGCGCGGCGGCGATAACGTACGGTTTCTGCCCGTATGTGCAGTGGAGACTGAGCGTTCATATGCATTTGGCCACGATCGAATGCATCCCTTTGGTGCTGCTTGTCATTCTGTGGTGCATGGAGGATCCGGCGTTTAACCGCCCGGGCAAAGGCTGGGCCCGTAACCGGCGCAATTGGATCGGGTTGTTTTTTGCCTGGATGTTCGCCAACAATGGCATGGTATATTATCCGTTCTTCTCCTGCTTTTTGCTTTGTGTGACCGCACTGTGCCTGTGGCTGCGGGAAAAGACCTGGAAAGCGATCGTCCCTCCCGTTATTATGATCGGTGAGATCGCCGCTTTTCTGGCGCTTGGGTTCGTGCCGACGGTCATAGGCGCTTTGCTTGGCTACGGGAATGTGGCCGCACTCGGATCGGCCCGCTCACTGGGTGAGGCGACGATCTACAGCATGCGTCTCAATTCTCTGCTGGTATCGCCCAAAGGATGGGGTTCGCCCTTCCTGCGGCAATTCACGGACAGCTTCCTGATGTACTGCCGATCGACGGATCCCTTGTTTTTCAATGAAAATGCGTATGCGTATATTGGCATCGTCGCAACGCTCGGATTCCTGATCCTGTTTGTCTGCCTCTTCCTTTCCTGCTCCAAAAAGGAGAATTCGTCCCTCAAGTCCCGGCTGTGGATGCTGGCCCACATCATGGCCGCCGCCATTCTGCTGGGTGTTCAGTCCGGGCTGGGCACGCTGGTGAACTTCTTTGTGCGATACATCCGCGGATATAATCGGATCTCACCGTATATATGCTGCTGCGGGATTTTTGCGGTCGCCCTTTGCGCCGAAGCCTTTCTCAGCCGGCTGAGCGCCGCAAACAAAATGCGCTGTTCCGTGTTGTCCACTGCCGCGCTGCTGCTCGTGTTTGGGTATGGCCTGTGGGAGCAGCAGGGGATCTACCTCTATTTTGAGCCGGGCTATGCCGACGAACAACGCCAGTGGAATGATGCGAACGTCGCATTCGTCCACGCGATCGAGGAGCAGACCGCGCAGGGCGATATCATCTTCCAGCTGCCCTACATGAAGTCCTTTGAGAACGGCATTACGGGCAACATACCGGATTATGACCACCTGCGCGGGCTCCTCTACAGCGATACCCTGCGCTGGTGCTATGGCGCCCCCGTCGGCAGCGAAAATGATTTGTGGTATCAGAGGACAGCCGCAATGGATCCTTGGCATATGGTCAGCGAGCTGGCGGCGCAGGGGATCGCCGGAATATGGCTCAACAAGGACGGTTACGAAGAGGCGGAGGGGAACCGGCTGGAGCAGGAGCTTTGCGCGGCTGCCCACTGCGCGGGCCCCTTGCGCTGTGAGGACGGGCATACGGTGTATATCCCGCTGCGGCAGTTGGTGTATGACGTGGATCCGCTCACCGAACAGGTGCGGGGGATGTATTTCACGGCGACCGAGGGCGATCCTCTCCGTCTGCGTGAAGAACTCGCCGGCAGTGAAACGGCTTTCCAGTGGGTGGAAGACGCCTTCGCCGCGCAGCCGCTCGACGGAGAGTACCATTACCTGCCATTTCCTGACGGTCAGGGATTTGATCTTCACTGGAAAACTCCCGAGGAGCGCGGTGAACTGGTGAGCGTAGCCACGCTGGTGGATGAAAACAATGCTGAGCTGCAGCCGAACGCCGATCACCTGCTTGTCTTTTTCCCAATGTCCATTGAGAAAGACACACTCTACAAGATCACGGTAGAGCTGCCGGAAGACGCCGATTTTGACGACCTGAAAGACCTGGTCGTTGATTTCTGGGCTCCGGGAGGTTATGACAGGCCGGAACAGGAAGCCGCCAATTTTGTGCTGGACGGCAGATACACCTACACATTCTATTTTGATTCGGGTGAATTTGCGGGGGAGAGCCTTGATGGGTACGCGCGCGCCTTTGTTTATGGCGCGGGCGGTCCGGTGACCTTGAAAAACTACCGGGTGGAACAGATGGTCGACACAACGGAAGATACAACGCAAAATGAAATGGCCGGCTGAGTGTGCGCTGCTTGATTGAAAACCCATCTGGAGTATGCTATAATGCTGTGAACTTCCGCACCTGGCCCAAAGCTGAAAAGCTCCCCGGTGTGCGGTGGCGGTTCGACCGCCGCAAAGGGACAAGGCGGCCGCAGAGGGAGTGGCTTCCCCCAAAGGAGTGAATGCAATGAAAGTCGTGATTTTGGCCGGCGGGTTCGGCACGCGCATCAGCGAGGAGAGCGCG
>CANRBN010000029.1 GCA_947628865.1 uncultured Gemmiger sp. | reverse complement strand
ACGGCACGGCCACGGTGGCGGGGCAGCTGTGGTGCCAGGTGACGCCGCCGGCTTCCTGCATCACAAAGGGCAGCGCGCCGGCGCTGTGGGTGAGCGCCGCGTGCGGCAGCTACGAGCCCAAAGCGAACGCCGCGAACCCGTACGACACCGCCAACTGGGACGCCGACGGCAACGATTTCGTCGTAACGGCCAGCAGGGGCGACCGCGCGGCGCTGCGCAGGCTCTGCGAGGACGGCCAGCTGCCGGTGCGGAATTTGTAAGTTGTACAGTTCTTTTAGCTGTTGATGGCAGATCCGTCTTATGACGCAAAGAGACATAGGAGATGATGTAATATGCCAAAAATGCCACGGTATTCGAAAGTCGTTACATCGGCACTGTACATATTTCTGTTCTGCGTAATCATCTTCACGTTCTGGACATTTCCGAACTCTGGTGAAAGCGTGAACCCGGAAGTGTATAGCGAAACGATCGGCACACTGCTTGGCCTGCTTGGTATTACTGGTGGGCTGAAAGTGAGCGAGAATATTTCTGATGCGATACGGGCTGTAGCACAATATAAATATACTGCAGACGAAACATGTAACGCCGATTTCGAAGAAAGCGACGCCGGCTTTGATTGCTCATACGGTGAAGAATAAAAAAAAGAGGGGTTCACAAGATGGATTTTTTAAAGTTTTTAGCAGAGAACTGGAGTTTGATTGTTGCCGCCATCGCGGGTATCACCTGTATCGTTGGTGCCGTGATCAAGTTTGTCGTTCTGCCATCGGAGAAGCAGATCACAAACCTGAAAGAGTGGCTGCGATGGGCTGTTACCGAGGCAGAAAAGGAGCTTGGCTCTGGAACGGGCCAGCTCAAGCTTCGTGATGTTTACGATATGGCGGTCGAGCGGTTTCCGTGGGTTGAGCGGTTCGTCACGTTCAATGAGTTTTCCATCATGGTCGACGACGCTCTTGACTGGATGCGCGATCAGCTCAAAAGCAATGACATGATCAAGGAATATGTTGAGCGCGACGATAGGATACTCATCGGGAATGGCGTTCTTGTAGACGAGCCAATCGACATCATTGACCCTTCTGATAAGGGTAAGGCGGAATAAGGAAACGCCGCCCAAACGGGCGGCATTTTATAACGGAGGGGGCGAATTACTGTGCTGAACGCATTGACGGTAGGTTCTTCTCTTCTGTCCGCCTTTGGTGCGAGTGGAATCCTGCTGTTTTTCATAAAACGATACTTTGATAAGCGCGACAAGCGTGAAGCAATGCGGAATAAAGAGCAGGAAAACCTGATGAAAGAAGTTAAAACCAGCCTGAAAACCATCCGGTTCCTTGCCTATGCGAGGATGTCGGAAGAGATTGAACGATTACTTACTCAGGGATACGCAACACCAGCGGAGCGCAGGATTCTTGAGGAAATGTACGAGAACTACAAGGAGCATGGATGGAATGGTGATATGGACGCGAGACTGAAAAAGGTACGCGCATTGCCATCGAATCCTTCAAGCGATCAAAACGGCAACTGATCCGTTATGGAGTGGGAGTGCATCTTTTACAGATGTGCTCCCATTTTTTAGCGCGCAAAAAAATACAGGCATGCAATCAAATGCTGCCTGTACGCTTTATGTGCTTTTATAAAGGTGCTGTTGTTTATAGCAGTGCTTTTATAAGAGCGCATATGATATGTATCGGGCGCCGTCGGCACCCATGAAAGATGTGTTTTGCAGTACAATAATACGGACTGCTCGTGCCCAATTCGTGCCCAATCTTCAGAAAATTTGAGGCAATTTTAGGCCATTTTAATTATTACGGGGTATAAAAAATTCCCCGTGCTAAACGTAGCTACGAGGAATTTTGGAGCTGTTAGGCAGATTCGAACTGCCGACCTCATCCTTACCAAGGATGCGCTCTACCGACTGAGCTATAACAGCATCTGGCGACCCGGATCGGGCTCGAACCGACGACCTCTAGCGTGACAGGCTAGCGTTCTAACCAACTGAACTACCGGGCCATTGCGACGCTGCGCCACGCGGGCTGCAACGTCGTTAATTATACGGCAGAAAGGGGCCCGCTGTCAAGGGGTGCGGCGGGATTTTGCAAGGTTTTTTGCAAAATCCCGCCGTTTGCCGCTGCATGCCGCGCGCTGTGCGGCGCGGGCGCGCTTGCAGCCGCGCGCGGCGGTTCACTGCGGCGCGTACAGGCGGCAGTACATCGCGTAGGCGGTGTTGATCTTTTGCACATAGGCGCGCATGTTGGGGTACGGGAAAACCGTCAGAGCCGTGCCGTCGGCTGTGTATTGCGCGTCTTCGAGCAGGGCATCCACCGTGCCCCAGCCGCTGTGGTAGGCGGCGGCAGCGGTTGGGATGTCCTCGCCGTAGCGCATGAGGCATGCGCTGACGAAATAGCTGCCAAAGCGGATGCTGGTCTCGGGGTCGTCGAGGCTGTCAAACGTGAGCGGCTCGTCGGGGGCGATGTTCGACTTGATCCAATCGAACGTCTCCTCCGTGATCTGCATCAGTCCCCGCGCGCCGGCGTCGGAGCGGGCATCCGGCACAAAATTGCTCTCGGTGCGGATAAAGCTGTAGACGAGCAGCGGGTCGAGCGCGTATTCCCCGGCCCAGCGCTCCACACAGTCGGCGTAGCGGCGCGGGTAGAGCATGCGGGCCAGCCCCTTGCCCCACAGCGCAAGCAGGAGCGCGCCGCAAAGCAGCAGGCACAAAAGCAGTGTGACCGCCGCACGCACGCGGCGGGCGGTTTTTCGACGGGTCATAGTTCTCCTTATGAACGCCTCAAGGCAGGCGGCGCAGCGCCGTGAGCAGCGCCGCCGCCTTGCGTTCCAGCTCGGCCTGTGTGCCGGTGTTTTCCAGGATATAGTCGGCGGCGGCACGCAGCGTCTCTTCGGGTGTCTGGGCATCCAGACGACGGCGGGCCTCGGCCTCGGGGATGCCGTCGCGCGCGCAGATGCGCGCGACGCTTTGTTGATAGGGCGCGGTGACGAGCACGAGCAGGCTGCACTGTGCCGCAAAGATGCCGCCGACGATGGCGGCGCCATCGAGGAAAAACAGCCGCTGCCCGGCCCGCTCGGCCCGCTCGGCCTCGGCCTTTGCCATCTCGAGCAATGCCGGGTGGGTGATGGCATCCAGTGTGCGCGCGGCCTCGGGGCTTGTGAACGCGCGGTGGGCAAGGCGCGCGCGGTCGAGGGCGCCGGTGCTGTCTACGATATCATATCCGAACGCATTTTGCAACTGCGGGCGCAGCCTTTCCCAGCTTTTGGCGCCGGGGGCCAGCAGACGCCGGGCCAGGGCGTCGGCGTCCAGGCAGGCGCAGCCCTGCCGCTTAAAATACGCCGTGACGCTGGATTTTCCGCTGCCGGAGCGCCCGGTGACGCCTACCCACCTCATACCTGCACCACCCGGAACGCCGCCGCGCGCAGCAGGCGGTTGTAGACGGCCAGCGCCACGCCGGTCTGCGCCGGGCAGCGCACATACACAGTCTCGGCGCCGTGGGCATCGAGCGCGCGCAGGGCGGCGAAGAGGCACCGCGCCTGCTCGGCGGCGTCCGCCTCGCTGCCATATTCTATGCTGGGCAGGGGCAGGGCCTTGCCCTCGCCGGCAAAGCAGAGCGCCCACACGCCGGGCGCGGCGTGCGCGGCGGCGTACCGCTCAAACGCCGCGAGACTGCCCTTGACGAGCGTGAGCTCGGCCTTGGGGGCGTAGTGCTTGTACTTCATGCCGGGGCTGCGGGCGGCCTGTCCCGGCTGCAATTTGTCCAGAATGGCGCCGGAGAGCGCGACCTCCTCGCCGAGCACCCGCTCCATCTGTTCTTTGGTGACGGCGCCGGGGCGCAGCAGCAGGGGCCGCTCCCCCGTCAGGCTGACGACGGTGCTCTCGACGCCGACGGCGCAGGGGCCGCCGTCGAGGATGAGCGGCAGGCGGCCATCCATGTCGGCGAGGGTGTCGGCGGCGGTGGTGGGGCTGGGGCGGCCGGACAGGTTCGCCGAGGGCGCGGCGAACGCCACGCCGGATGCGCGGATGACCGCCTGCACCACGGGGTGGCTTGGCATGCGCACGCCGACGGTATCAAGACCCGCGGTGGCGGCGTCGCAGACCCTTGGCCCGCGCGGCAGCACCATCGTGAACGGCCCGGGCCAGAACGCCGCGGCCAGCTTTTGGGCGCGCGGCGGCACGGCGGCGGCGATGCCCTCGAGCTGGGCGAGGTCGGCGATGTGCACGATGAGGGGGTTGTCCTGCGGGCGGCCCTTGGCGGCAAACACGGCGCGCACGGCGGCATCGTTGGCGGCATCGGCGGCGATGCCGTAGACCGTCTCGGTGGGCAGGGCGAACGGGACGCCCTCCTTCAAGTATTGCACCGCCAGCGCGATGCCGGCGGCATCGGCGGGCAGGAGCTGCGTTTTGTAAGAAATGGGCATGCGGAGGCTCCTTTGAAAAAAGCGGGAACGGGCCGCGGGGATCTACAGGATCATCCCATCGACGACCGCCGCGGGTTTTGCGGTCATTTCCACCCAGGCGGGGAGAAAGCCGCTCTTGACGGCGTTTCGGGCCGACCGGATGTTCGACCAGGCCGTGCAGTAAAAGGGGACTTTGCCTCTTTTCAGGATCTCTTTGGCGAGCGTGGTGACGAGCGCGCTCGCGATGCCCCGCCGGCGCCAGGCCGGCAAAACATCCACGCCGATCTGCCACATGCTCTCGCAGTCGGCCGAGCAGGCGGCCAGGCCGACCAGGCGATCCCCATCACAGGCGCCGACGCCGAGCACATCCAGCTGCGGGCGATCCTTGCAGAGCGCGTTGCTCCATTCCGGGCGGTAGAGCCCGGCAAAATCCCCCTGCCGCAGGATGCGCGTCTCATACGGGCAGGCAAGATCGGGGATGCGATCCAGAACCGGCAGATAATACTCGGCCATAAAGCAGATCTTATGGCCCTTGGCCAGCAGACGCTCGTTCAGCCAATGCAGGTTCGGCGTCTCAAAGCAGGCATAAGACCGGTTTTTTCCAACATACTCGGACACTATATCCAGCGTCTCGGGGACGGACGCCGCCACGACGTTGCCGCCGTACGAGACGAGATCGCAGGTGATGGGCTCCTTGAGGTATCTGCGGGCGTTTTGCCCCATTTTGAAAGGCCGGACGACATTTTTCTCCGCCTTGAGATCCTCGGCAAGGCAGCCGATGTCCTCGGCGGACTGGCGCATGGCGATGGCCAGCATTTCACGATCTGTCATAGATTTTCCTTTTCCTTTCACAGCCAGGCTTCGTAATAGTACCAGCCGTCACCGATTTTTACTGTCATGCCGCGGTTGTCCGTCCCGTCCGTCCATTCCCATCGATCCTTCCCCGCAGGCGTCAGCTCTGCCTGTACATTCTGAAATGCAGCGGGCGTGTCATCGGGCGAATAATAAAATCCCAGATAGGGGATCAGGCCCCAGCCAAACGCGTAAAACTGGACGATCGGATGTTCCCCATCATACAGGCCCTCGACCTTTATCCCCCGATATCTCTCGACGGCAGCGTCCCCCGCCAGGCAAGCACAGGCGATCTCAGACAGATCTTCATGATGGGAGCGCACAAAAAGGGCGACCCGTTCCTGCGGTGTGCAGACCCAAACCGCGGCGGCGGCGACAATGAAAGCAGCCACCAACAACGCCGCGACCGTTTTGCCTTTCCCTGTATGCATCCATGCTCACCTTTGCCCTGTTACGGTTTTTCTTCCTGCGCGCGGAGCTTTTCCACGCGCTCGTTTTGTGCCAGCGGGTCGATGAGGCGGTCAAGGTCGCCGTCCAGCACGCCCTGCAAGCCGTGCAGCGTCAGGCCGATGCGGTGGTCGGTCACACGATCCTGCGGGAAGTTGTAGGTGCGTATCTTCTCGCTGCGGTCGCCGCTGCCCACCTGGCTCTGGCGGCGGGCGTTGCATGCGGCGTCATACTCGGCCTGCTTTTGCTGCAAAAGACGGCTGCGCAGGATCTTGAGCGCGCGATCCTTGTTCTCCCACTGGCTGCGGCGATCCTGGCACTCCACCACCATGCCGGTGGGCAGGTGGGTGACGCGGATGGCCGAGGAGGTCTTGTTGATGTGCTGGCCGCCGGCGCCCGAGGCGCGGAACGTGTCGATGCGCAGCTCCCGCGGGTCGAGCGTGAGCTCCATCTCCTCGGCCTCCGGCATGACGGCGACGGTCACGGTGGAGGTGTGGATGCGGCCCTGTGTCTCGGTCTGGGGCACGCGCTGCACGCGGTGCACGCCGCTCTCGTATTTGAGGCGGCTGTAGACGCCCGCGCCCTCGACGCCCAAAATGAGCTCCTTGACGCCGCCGAGCCCGGTCTCGTTGAGGGTATCGACCTCGCACTGCCAGCCGCGGCGCGCCGCGTACATCGAATACATGCGCCACAGGCTGTGGGCAAACAGCGCGGCCTCCTCGCCGCCGGCGCCGGCGCGTATCTCGAGCACGACGCTCTTTTCATCGTTCTGGTCGCGGGGCAGCAGGAGCATTTGGATATTTTCTTCCATTGCTGCCAGTTTTTGCCTGTTTTCGCGCAGCTCCTGCTGTACCATCTCATTGAACGCCGCGTCCGAGGAGGTCTTGAGGGCATCCTCCTCCTCGGCGATCTCGGCGGCGAGCGCGCTGTACGCCTGCGCGGCCTCGGCGACGGGGGCAAGCTCCTTATACTCGCGCGTGAGCGCGCTGTACGCCGCCGGGTCGGCGGCGGCGCCGGGGGCGGACATGCGGTGGCCGAGCTCCGCGAAGCGGCGCTCGATGTCGTGCAGTTTTTGGGCGAGCGGCTGGGGCATGGGCGTCTCCTTTACGGGGCGGGTTCCCGGGGCGGGTCGGGGCGGAGGATCTTTTTGATGTTCTTCTCGATGCGCACGCGCGGCAGCATGACCTCGTGCCCGCAGCCGAGGCATTTGATCTTGAAATCCATGCCGACGCGCAGCACGGCAAACTGCCTGCTGCCGCACGGGTGCGGTTTGCGGGTCTCGATGGTATCGCCGACACGGACGTCCACGCGCGCGTCCCCCTTTCGTAAGGCTCCTGACTGTTTTCTATTATACAGCAGCGGGAAGTTTTTGCCAACACCCCGCGCGCATACAAATGAATGACCGCCTTTGCGCGGAACTTACAAAGAAAAGAGGAACCGCAAATGCTGGAATATCGTGCCGAGGGACTGTGCCGCAACGCCGGTCATCTGCGCCGGGAGGAGCTGGAGCGCTGCCTTGCAAACGGCGAGATCCTGCAGAGCACGGCGCTCGCCTTTGATACCGCCCGCCGCCTTCGCTTTGAGTTTGGCGGCCAGCACGCCTACATGGCCTATGAGGACTGCGTCGACCCGGCCCCCGGCGAGGCGATCAAGGATATCGCCGTTTTGACCCGCGTGGGCCGCCCGACCTGCTTTGTCATCACCGGGACCTTCCGGGACGAGAACGGCGCGGCTGCCTACCGGCTCTCCCGCGCGGCCGCGCAGCGCGCCTGCCGCGAAAACTACCTTGACCTGCTCGAATACGGCACCGTCATCCCCTGCACCGTGACGCACATCGAGAATTTCGGCGCCTTCTGCGATGTGGGGTGCGGCATCTCGGCGCTGCTGCCCATCGACTGCCTGTCGGTCTCGCGCATCTCCTCGCCCGCCGACCGCGTGGCGGTGGGCCAGCAGCTGCTGTGCGCGGTGAAAAGCCGCGACGCACAGGGGCGCATCGTGCTCACCCTGCGCGAGCTGCTGGGCACCTGGAGCGAGAACGCCGCCTGCTTTGCCGCCGGCGAGACGGTGGTGGGCATCGTGCGAAGCGTGGAGGATTACGGCGTTTTTATCGAGATAGCGCCCAATCTGGCGGGGCTGGCCGAGGCCGACCCCACCCTGCGCCCGGGCCAGGCGGTGAGCGTGTATATCAAGAACATCCTGCCGGACAAGATGAAGATCAAGCTCGTGGTGGTGAACCGGAATCTCGGCCAGCCGCTGCGCTTTGAGCCGCACTACTTTGTCACGCACGGGCGCATCCGGCGCTGGACGTATTCGACCCCGCAGAGCCGCAAGCAGATCGAGACGGTGTTCGCGTAAGACGCCGCGGGCGGTTACAGCTTTTGTACAGCAGGATTTCATCGGTGCTTCCCTTGTATTTGGCCCCCGCAAATGCTATAATACCGTTACAAAAGCAAAGGGGGCGACGGGATGCCGGATGCATTTACCGCGGGCGTGCGCATGGGCGGGCTGAACGACAGCGCGCAGATCCGCATCCTGCTGTGCTACCTCATCGACAAGCTGGCCCCCCTGCCCCGCCCCACGCTGGAGGGGGCGCTTTTGCAGGAGGAGCTCGTCAATTATTTTGAGCTGTGCAGCGCGCTGGCGGATCTTGAAAACGGGGGTCTTGTGGCCGCCATGCCGGAGGGCTATGTGACCTCCGCCAAGGGCTCCACGGTGGCGCGTGAGCTTGAGAGCGACGTGCCCCGCAGCGTGCGGCTCAAGGCGGCGCAGGCGGTCGAGCGCATCACGGCGTGGAAGAAAAAGGCCGCCGCCCACCGCGCGCAGGTGGAGCATACCGAGGACGGCTGGGCGGTCTCGTGCGGGATCCGTGACGGCGCGGGCGAGATCTTCTCGCTGCGGCTGGCGGTGCCGGACGCCGCGTCCGCCGAGGCGGTGAAAAACCGCTTCATCGCCCACGGGGGCGATATCTATGCGCAGCTGCTCGAGCTTTTGACCGTGCCCGGCGTGGACGACGAGCCGCCCGCGGGCGCGCTGTAAGCCCTGCAAGGGCCTTTCCGTCGCGGCGTGGGCAAGCCCCCGCCCCGCAGATCCTCCCCCAAGAGAGCTTCTTTGCCAAACTGCCCCGCCCCCGCCGCGCTTTGCGCGGCGGGGGCGGGATGCTTGTTTTGCTCAGTCGATGCCGAGGTAGGCCTTGCGGACCTCGATGTTGTTGGCAAGCTCGGTGGCTTCGCCCTCCATCTTGATCTTGCCGGTCTCCAGCACATAGGCGCGGTTGGCGACCTCAAGAGCCATCTTGGCGTTCTGCTCCACCAGCAGCACCGTCACGCCCTGGCGGTTGACGTCGCGGATGATCTGGAAGATCTCCTTGACGAGCAGCGGCGAGAGGCCCATCGAGGGCTCGTCCATCAGCAGCATCTTCGGCTTGCACATCAGCGCGCGGCCAATGGCCAGCATCTGCTGCTCGCCGCCCGAAAGCGTGCCGGCGGCCTGGCCGCGGCGCTCCTTGAGGCGGGGCAAAAGGTCATAGACCATGTCGAGATCGTTCTGCACGGCGTCCTTGCCGTCCTTGCGGGTGTAGGCGCCCATCATCAGGTTGTCCTGCACGGTCAGGCCGCTGAACACGCGCCGCCCCTCCGGCACCTGGGCAAGGCCCAGGCGGATGATCTTGTGCGCGGGCATCTTGTTGATGATCTGGCCGCAGTAGTCGATCTCGCCGCTTTGCAGCTTGAGCAGGCCGGAAATGGCGTGCATCGTCGTGGTCTTGCCGGCGCCGTTGGCGCCGATGAGGGTGACGATCTCGCCCTCATCCACGTGGAACGTGATGTTCTTGATGGCGTGGATGGAACCGTAGTAGACGTTGATGTTTTTGACGCTCAGCATTTCCGCCATCAGTCATCACCTCCCAGATACGCCGCGATGACGTTGGGGTTGTTGCGGATCTCCTTGCCGGTGCCGCGTGCCAGCTCGCGCCCGTAGTTGAGCACGGTGATATACTCACAGATGCCCATGACGAAGCTCATGTCGTGCTCGATGAGCAGCACCGAGATGTGGAACGTATCGCGCACGAACTTGATGGTGTTCATCAATTCGGCGGTCTCGTTGGGGTTCATGCCGGCGGCGGGCTCGTCGAGCAGCAGCAGCTTTGGCTTGGTGGCCAGCGCGCGGGCGATCTCCAGCTTGCGCTGCTTGCCGTAGGGCAGCTGGCTGGCGGTGAGCTTTTCCTCCTTGTCCAGCTCAAAGATCTTGAGCAGCTTGCGGGCCTCGCGGTTCATCTCGTGCTCCTGCTCGCGGTAGGCGGGCAGGCGCAGGATGCCGGTGAGCATGCCGTATTTGTAGCGGTTGTGCAGACCGACCTTGACGTTGTCGAGCACGGTCATCTTGTCAAACAGGCGGATGTTCTGGAACGTGCGGGCGATGCCGGCCTGGCTGATCCTGGCCGGCGGCAGGCCGGTGATGTCCCTGCCGTCGAGGACGATGTTGCCCTCGGTGGGCTTGTAGACGCCGGTCAGCATGTTGAACACGGTGGTCTTGCCGGCGCCGTTGGGGCCGATGAGGCCGTACAGCTGGCCCTGCTCGATCCGAAGATCAAGCTTGTCGACGGCCTGCAGGCCGCCGAACGCGATGCCGAGGTTGGAAACTTCGAGAAGCGCCATCTCAAGCCGCCCCCTTTCCGCTGCCCGACCGGGCGGGCTTTTTGCGCGCGGCCACGGCGGCGCTGAGCTTTTTGGCCATCTTTTTGCGCCACTCGATGGCCGCCGGCGCCGAGTTGAACAGCATCATGGCGATCAGCACGATGGCGTAGATGAGCATGCGGTAGCTTTCGACGCCGAAGCTGCGCATCAGCTCGGGCAGGACGGTGAGCACGGCGGCGGCGATGATGGAGCCGCGGATGCTGCCCATGCCGCCCAGCACCACGAACATCAGGATGGTGATGGAGGTGTTGTAGTCGAACCGGCGCGAGACGAGCGAGGTGAAGTTGAGCGCGTACAGGACGCCCGCCATGCCGGCGAACACCGCCGAGGTGATGAACGCCATCAGCTTGTATTTGGTCAGATTGATGCCGACGCTCTGGGCGGCGATCTCGTTGTCACGGATGGCGGTGATGGCGCGACCGGCGCGGGAATGGATGAGGTTGAGCACGACCGCCAGCGTGAGCACGACCAGCACGATGCCCAGCGTGAACGTGGAGGCCTTGGGGATGTTGGTGATGCCCATGGCGCCGTTGATGATGACCTTGCCGCCCTCCGCGAGGCCCAGCGAGGCGGCGTCGCGCAGCGAGATGTGGATCCCGCGCGAATCGATGCCGATGTAGAGGGCGTTGATCACGTTGACGATGATCTGCCCGAAGGCCAGCGTGACGATGGCGAGGTAGTCGCCCTCCAGGCGCAGCACCGGCACGCCGATGAGCAGCCCGAAGATGCCGGCGCACACGGCGCCGATGATGAGCGCGCAGAGCACGCCCAGCCACGCGGGGATGCGCCCCTGCGTGGCGACCCAGAACGAGACGCCGGCGAACGCGCCGATGCTCATGAAGCCGGCATGGCCGAGGCTGAGCTCGCCCAGAAAGCCGACGGTCAGGTTGAGCGAGATGGCCAGCATCACATAGGCGCAGATGGGCACGAGCTGGCCGATGAAGGCGCTGCTCAAAAGGTCGACCGCGGTGAGCAGCTCCACCGCTACATAGAACCCGATCACGATGCCGTAGGTGATCAGGTTGCTGCGCGTGCGGCTGCGCATGTGTTTGATCCGTTCCAGCATGGCAGGCACCCCCCTTACACCTTGACGACGCGCCGCTTGCCCAAAAGGCCGGTCGGCTTGATGAGCAGGATGACGATGAGCACCAGGAACACGATGGCGTCCGAGACCTGTGTGGAGATGTAGGCCTTGCTCAGGTTCTCGATGACGCCGAGCAGGATGCCGCCCAAAAGCGCCCCCGGGATGGAGCCGATGCCGCCGAACACCGCGGCTGTGAACGCCTTGATGCCGGGCATGGCGCCGGTGGTGGGCTGCAGCATCGGGTAGGAGGAGCACAGCAGCGCGCCGGCCACCGCGGCCAGCGCCGAGCCGATGGCGAACGTGAGCGAGATGGTGGCGTTGACGTTGATGCCCATGAGCTGCGCGGCGCCGCGATCCTCCGAGACGGCCTGCATGGCGTGCCCGGGCGTGGTGTGGTTGACGAACAGCGTGAGCCCGACCATGATGACCAGGCACACCGCCACGTTGATGACGGTGTTGCCGGGGATGGTCAGCTGCCCGCCGAAGAGCGAGATGGGCGACACGCTGACCACCGAGGTAAAGGCGCGGGGGTTGGCGCTCCAAAGCAGCAGCGCGCCGTTTTGCAGCAGGTAGCTGACGCCGATGGCCGTGATGAGCACGGCCAGGGACGGCGCCTCACGCAGGGGGCGGTAGGCCACGCGCTCGATGGTCACGCCCAGCAGCGTACACGCCGCCATGGCGATGAGGATCGCCAGCAGCGGGTGCATGCCGCCGCTGCAAAACGTGAAGAAGACGATGTAGGCGCCCACCATGATGACGTCGCCGTGCGCGAAGTTGAGCATGCGCGCGATGCCGTAGACCATCGTATAGCCCAGGGCGATGAGCGCGTACACGCTGCCCAGGCTGACGCCGCCGATGAGGTTGGAAAGGAACTGCATGGACCACACCTCTTTACCTGTTTGACGTGGAAAAGCGAACCAACGGGGGCCGACGATGCGAGATCGACGGCCCCCGTTTGCTGTTTTAACTTTGTCTTATGTCTCACAGCGCACGGAGAGACCGCGTATGTTACATGGTAACGTAAACGCCGTTCTCGATGCGGACCGCGACGGGATCCTTGGAGATCTCGCCCTTGGCAGACCAGGTCATGCCGGAGCCGGTCAGACCGTCGACGGAGAAGTCGCCGGACGTAAAGGTGGCGATGAGCGCCTCGCAGATGTCCTCATGGCTCATGTTGTCGGCGTCGATGCCGGCGGCGTTGGCCGCGTCGTACAGCGCCCACATGGCGTCGTAGCCGTCGGCGGCGAACTGGTTGGGCAGGCTGCCGTAGGCGGCCTGATACTTCTCAACAAAGCTGGTGGTGGCGGCATCGGTGGCGGAAGCGTTGAACGGGGTCATGAGCATGAGGCCCTCAACGAGCTCGGGGTTCATGCCGTCGATGTCCAGGATGCCGTCCATACCGTCGCAGCCGAAGTACTTGGGGTTGAAGCCCTGGGCCTGCGCGGCGTTGACGATGTTGTAGGCGGGGGTGTAGTAGATGGGCATGAACAGCAGGTCGACGTTGGCAGCGGCCAGCGCGTTGATCTGCGCGGTGAAGTCCGGCGTGTTGTCATCCGGGAAAGCCTGCTCCGCGACGACGTTCAGGCCGATCTCGGCGGCGCGGGCGACGAAAGCGTCACGCAGGCCGGTGGAGTAGGCGTCGGCGTTGTTGTAGATGATGCCGATGTTCTCGCCCAGGGCGTTGTTCTTCACATAATCCGCGGCGGAAGCGCCCTGGTTGGGGTCGGTGAAGCACATCTGGAAGACGTTGTCACGGCCCTCGGTGACGGCGGTGGAGGAGGCGGACGGGGTCAGCTGGAAGAAACGGTCGTTGAACGTCTCGTTCGCCACGTTGATGCAGGGGTCGGTGGTGGTGCAGCCGTAGATGACGTCGGCGCTGTCCTTCAGCGTGTTGTAGGCGTTGACAGCGGTCTCGGCCACACCGGTATCATCCTTGAAGTCCAGCTCAAGCTGCAGGCCGCCCAGAGCGTTGATCTCCTCGACGGCGATCTCGGCGCCCTGCTTGGTGGCCAGGCCGTACACGGCCACGCCGCCGGTCAGCGGGCCGATGCCGCCGATATTCAGGGTGCCGGTGGCGGCGCCGTCAGACGCGGCAGGGGCGGAAGCGGCGGGCGTGGAGGCGGCGCCGTTGTTCGCGGCGGGCTCGCTGGTGCCGGTCGCACCGCAGGCGGCGAGGCTGAGGGCCATCGCGCCGGCGAGAGCCAAACTGATGAATTTTTTCATATCTTTTCCCTCCTAGTCTTTTACAGCGCCGGGAGCTTCTCCCTCAGGCTGCACATGCCCGCGCTGTAAGTACTTTGTATTATAACGGGTTTGCCGCCGCACTTCAATGCATTAAATCGCCAGCATTTGATTTTGTTTTCAAAAGAATTGTAGTCAAAATACACAAAGGTTACTACAAAAGTTTGTCAAACTCTACCCACAGGGGCTTTGTGCCGCCGAGCGGCGGGGGCTTGCAAACGGCGGCGGTTTTTGCCATAATAGGGGCAAAACCGGCAAAGGAGCCTTTGTGTATGGAGCTGTTGGAGCAGCGCATTTTGCGCGACGGCCAGGTGCGGCCCGGCAACATTTTGAAGGTGGACAGCTTTTTGAACCACCGGCTGGACATCGACCTGTTGGACGCTCTGGGGGCGGAGTTTTACCGCCGTTTTCGGGATGCCGGCGTGACCAAGATCCTCACCATCGAGGCCTCCGGCATCGCCATCGCCTGCATGGCGGCGCGGCATTTCGGCGTGCCGGTGGTGTTTGCCAAAAAAACCCGGAGCAAAAACATCGACGGCGCCGTGTACATCTCGACCGTGCGCTCCTACACCTACGGCAGGGACTATGACATCACGCTGGCCACGCGCTTTTTGGAAAAGGACGACCGCGTGCTGATCCTGGACGATTTTCTGGCGAACGGCAAGGCCGTGCAGGGGCTTTTGGACATCTGCGCGCAGGCCGGCGCGCAGGTGGCGGGCATCGGCATCTGCATCGAAAAGGGGTTCCAGCCCGGCGGGGCCGCGCTGCGCGCCGCCGGCTACCGGCTCGAGAGCCTGGCCATCGTGGACAGCATGAGCGATGACGGCCTGACGTTCCGGGCGGAGTGAGGCTCGACCGTCGGGGTCAGAGGAGCCCGCCCTGCGTTCTCAGATCCATCGCCTCTTCGCGGGGCGTCGGGGCCGCCGAGCCGCAGCGAGGCGTTTCGGAGCGCGACCGCCGCGCAGCGGCGGCTCTTCGCGCGGAGGCCGCCGCCCCCCCTGCAAAGCATGCGGAAAGCCGCCGGGCAAATGCCCGGCGGCACAGCGTGTCAAAAAAGAGCCCACTAAATCCCGGCGGGGTCAGGGGACCCCGCCCTACGGTCTCAAATCTATTGCATCTTCGTTGCAAACGTAGGGCGGCCTGCCCTCAGGCCGCCGCAGGGAGATGCTTGCTTATGGTTTTTCGACAGTCTGAGCCGCCGGGCAAATGCCCGGCGGCAGTTTTTGCGGGTGAAAATCAGCCCTTGATGGCGGCAGCGACCTCGGCGGCGAAATCCTCGCTGCGCTTTTCCAGCCCCTCGCCCTTGACGTAGTGGGTGTACTCGGCGATCTTGATATCGCCGCCCAGCGCCTTGGCGGTGTCGGCGACATACTTTTTGATGTCGATGTTGCCATCCTTGATGAACGCCTGGTTGACAAGGCAGCTCTCCTTGTAGAACTTGCCCAGCCGCCCCACGACCATCTTTTCCTTGATGGCGTCGGGCTTGTTCGCGGTCTTGGGGTCGTTGGCCATCTGGGCCAGCACGATCTCCTTCTCCTTGGCAAGCAC
>CANRBN010000028.1 GCA_947628865.1 uncultured Gemmiger sp. | reverse complement strand
CAAAGCCCTGCACGGTGGTGCCCGGCGGCGCCGTCCGCGCCGAGAGCGCGCGCGCCGGCGTGCTGGCCGCCCGCGGCGCGCTCGTCGCCATACACGATGCGGCCCGCCCCTATGTGCGTGAGGCGGTCATCACGGCGGCGCTCACGGCGGCGGCCAAAACGGGCGCTGGCGTGCCGGCTGTGCCGGTCAAGGACACCATCAAGCAAGCCAATCCCGACGGCACGGTGCTCGCGACCCCGGCGCGCAGCGCGCTGTACGCCGTGCAGACGCCGCAGTGCTTTGACCGCGCGCTGTATCTTAAAGCGCTCGACCGCGTCCCGCCCGGGCGGCTGGCCGCCGTCACCGACGACGCCGGTCTCTTCGAGGCAGCCGGCCTGCCGGTGCAGCTCACGCAGGGCGACTATGCCAATCTTAAGATCACCACGCCGGAGGATCTGCCGGCGCAGATACAGGGGGCGCGCGCCATGCGCATCGGTCACGGGTACGACGTACACAAGCTGGTAACGGGCCGCAAGCTGATCCTGGGCGGGGTGGAGATCCCGTATGAAAAGGGCCTGCTCGGCCATTCCGACGCCGACGTTCTGCTGCACGCCGTGATGGACGCGCTGCTCGGCGCCGCGGCGCTGGGGGATATCGGGCAGCATTTCCCGGACAGTGACCCCGCCTACGCGGGCGCCGATTCTCTGGCGCTTTTGCGGCGGGTGGCGGCGCTGCTGCAAAACGCCGGCCATACCGTGGCAAACGTCGATGCCACCGTGCTCTGCCAGCGCCCGAAGCTGGCGCCGCACATCCCGGCCATGCGGCGCAACATCGCCGCGGCGCTCGGCATCCCGGTCGGGGATGTCAGCGTCAAGGCCACCACCGAGGAGGGCCTTGGCTTTACCGGCGCGGGCGAGGGCATCGCCGCGCACGCGGTGGCGCTTTTGCGGTAAAAAACTGTTCCCAAACACAGCGTTTTATGGTATACTGTCTCTATAATGCCGCGTTGCGGGCAAAAGCGCGGCGCGAAAGGACTTGCCGCCAACGGAAGGAGGATATCGGTGCTGGGCATCAATGAACTTTTCCGCAACATCCTCTCCAACCTCCAGACGTTCAACCCCATCCGCGACACGCTGGATATCCTGATCATCGCGCTCGCGTTCTATGAGCTGTTCATGTTCGCGCACAAATCCCGCGCGGGGCAGCTGGCCAAGGGCCTTGTCACGATCCTGGCGTTCGCGGTGCTGGCGTATCTTTTGGATCTGCGCACCGTCAAATGGCTGCTCAACAACCTTTTGACCGTCGGCCTGACGGCGGCCATCATCATCTTTCAGCCGGAGCTGCGCCGCACGCTGGAGCGCATGGGCCAGACGACCGCCTGGGCCGGCAAGCTGTTCATGGGCCGCCATGGCGACCCCTCCCTGCGCGAGATCTGGCAGGGGGCGGTCGTGGCCGTGTGCGATGCGGCCGAGCAGCTTTCCGATACGCGCACCGGCGCGCTCATCGTTCTGGAGCGCGGCAGCAACCTGGAGGAGATCATCCGCACCGGCACGCAGCTGACCGCCAACGTCATCCCCGAGATGCTGGGCACCATCTTTTACGTCGGCACGCCGCTGCATGACGGCGCCGTCATCATCCGCGACGGGCGTATCATCGCCGCCGGCTGCGTGCTGCCGCTCTCGAACAACCTCGAGATGGGCAAAAACATGGGCACCCGCCACCGCGCGGCGCTCGGCATGAGCGAGAATTCCGATGCCATCTGCGTCGTCGTCAGTGAGGAGACCGGCATCATCTCGCTGGCCAAAAACGGCGTTCTCATCCGCCGTCTTGACCGACAGAACCTCTTTGGCCTTTTGCAGGAGGAGTTCATCCCGCCGGAGGACAAATCGGAAGAAAAGCGCTCCATCTTCAAACGTCTGCTTCGGAAAGGGGGTGCGGGCGCCCATGCAAAATAAGGAGACAGGCGCGCCGCGCGCCACCTACCGCCATGCCATCTGGGACAATCCGTTCATGCTGTTCCCCATCGCGCTGCTCTGCGCGCTGGTGGCGTGGCTGATCGTGACCATGTATTTTGATACCGGCGGCTCCCGCACCATCTACGACGCCAGCGTCAATTTCAACTACCAGTCCAGCGCCTACACCACGCTCGACCTTGACATCGTGGATGAGCCCTCCATCAACAACGTGCGGGTGCGCGTGGGCGGCAACAACACCATCATCGGCAACATGCACGCCGAGGACATCATGGTCTACCCCAACTATGCCGCCGTTTCCGGCCCGGGCGAGATCACGCTGGGCCTGGAGGCGCGCATCGTCAACAACGATTACATGAACCAGGGCATCGAGCTGACGGTGGAAAGCCCGCAGAGCGTCACCCTCGTGTTCGACAGCGTGACGACCAAGACCCTGCCCGTCACCGTCGATACCGGCGGCATCCGTGTGGCCGACGGTTTCACGCTCAACCGGGTGACCTCGGTGCCGTCCGAGGTCACGCTGCACGGCCCGGCCAGCGAGCTGGAGCAGGTCAGCGCCGTCGTGGCGCCGATCCAGTCCGACGACAGCCTGGCCGACAACGTGACCGCTACCTCGGTGCTGGAGATGCACGATGCCGACGGCAACCTTGTGGAGCCGCGCTACACCACCATGGACATCGAGACGGCGGATATCTCGCTGCAGGTCTATCAGGTGCGTGAGCTGCCGCTGGCCGTGGATTTCATCGGCACGCCCAACGGCTTTGACCCCTCCAGCCTGCACTATTCCCTGAGCCGCGAGACGCTGCGTGTGGCGGGGCCGGCGCGCATCGTCAGCACCCTGACGGAGCTGGCCGTGACGAGCTTTGACCTTGCGCAGGAATTCGCGCTCGACCGTGACTACCAGCGCCAGGTGGAGCTGCCCGCCGGCATCACCTCGCAGGAGGGCCTCAGCAGCGTCACGCTGAGCTTTGATACCACGGGCATGGACAGCTGTGTCTTCCACGTCTCCAACATACGCCTGGTCAACGTGCCGAGCGATTATGACGTGGAGGTGCTCACGAACATCGTGCGCGATGTCCGGCTTTTCGGCCCGGCAGCCGATATCGCCCGCCTCTCGGCGGACAACGTGCAGATCCAGATCGACTGCCAGAGCATAACCTTGACCGCCGGCGAGCAGGAAGTGCCGGTGAGCGTGCAGATCCCGGCTGCCAAGCGCGTGTTCGCCGTGGGCAGCTACACGGCCATCTGCCAGGTGACGGAAAAGTAAATGCTGTATGTACGCGATATCCGGGTGCCGCTTTCCTGCCAGGCCCCACAGGAACAGGCGTTCCAAACGGCGCTGCGCACGCTCGGCAAAACGGCGGGCGGGGCACAGTGCGGCGTCGCCCGGCTCTCGGTCGACGCGCGCCACGGCAGGCCGCAGCTCGTCTATACGGTGGCCGTCCGCCTTGCGGACGGGAGTGAGGAATCGGCCTTGGCCGGTTCCTCGCCCTGTGTTAGCGGCGGCGCCCTCCCGGCCGCGGCATTCGTTTGCGGCACGCAGCCGCTTTTGCATCGGCCCGTCATTGCGGGCTTCGGCCCGGCGGGGCTGTTCGCGGCGCTGCTGCTGGCCCGCCACGGCTACCGCCCGCTCGTGCTGGAGCGCGGCCCGGCGATGGAAAACCGCGTGCGGGCGGTGGAGGATTTCGTCCGCACCGGCGTGCTCGACCCCGGAGCCAACGTCCAGTTCGGCGAGGGCGGCGCGGGCACGTTCTCGGACGGCAAGCTCACCACCCGCATCCGCGATCCGCTGTGCGCGCTCGTCACGCAGGAGCTGCTCGCGCACGGCGCCCCGCCCGAGATCGCCTGGCAGCAAAGGCCGCACATCGGCACCGACAGGCTGCGCGGCGTCATCACCGCCATCCGCGCCGAGATCGAGGCCCTTGGCGGCGAGGTACGCTTTGGCACCCGGCTGACCGGCCTTGAAACGGCAAACGGCAGGCTGCGCGGCGTGCGGACCGACGGCGGCGCCGTCGCCTGCGAGTGCCTGCTGCTGGCCGTCGGCCACAGCGCGCGCGATACCTTTGCGATGCTCATGCAGAGCGGGCTGGGCCTTGTGTGCAAGCCGTTCTCGGTCGGCTTTCGGGCCGAGCATCTGCAGGCGGAGATCGAAAAAAGCCTGTATCACGCGGCAGCCGGCCACCCGGCGCTGCCGCGCGGCGAATATCAGCTCAGCACACACATCGCGGGGCGCGGGGTCTACACGTTCTGCATGTGCCCGGGCGGGCAGGTCGTGGCCGCCGCCAGCGAGGAGGGCGGTGTCGTCACCAACGGCATGAGCCTGCACGCGCGGGACGGCCAAAACGCCAACGCCGCCGTCGTGGTGGGCGTGGACGGCGCCGATTTCGGGCAGGATCCCGCCGCGGCCATCGCGTTCCAGCGCCGGCTCGAGCGGGCGGCCTTCGCCGCCGGGGGCGGCGGCTATGCCGCGCCGGCCGAGACCGCCGGGAGCTTTCTTTCGGGGCGCGGCAGGCTGGAGCCCCGCACGGTGCAGCCCACCTACCCGCGCGGCGTCACGCCGTGCGATCTGGGCGCGCTGCTGCCGGCGGAGCTCACCGCCGCGCTGCGCGCCGGCTATGCCGATTTCGGGCGCAGGCTCGCCGCCTACCGCGCGCCGGACGCCGTGCTGACCGGCCTTGAGACGCGCACCTCCAGCCCCGTGCGGCTGCCGCGCGGCGGGGATCTGCAATGCACGGCGCTTAGCGGGCTCTACCCCTGCGGCGAGGGCGCCGGGTACGCCGGCGGCATCATGAGCGCGGCGGTGGACGGGCTGCGCTGCGCCTCGGCGCTGATGGCGGCGCACGCCCCGGCGCGCGGCGAGGCCTGAAAAGGGAGAAGAGGATGTCGGATCACAAGAAGAAAAAGCACAAAAAGAACAGCGATGACGCCCTGCACTGGGAGACGGAGCTTGACGATCTGGACGATCTTGTCGACCGCGCCGTGCAGGCCGGCACCCGCGTCGGCGGTAAGGTGCTGCAAAGCATCGCCGACGTCTTGCAGAGCGCGCCGGACGTTTCCGGCAGACAGGCCGGCGGGAGCGAGGAACGCGCGCGCCGCCGCCTTGACTGGCGCCTGGCGGGGCGGCAGGGCGGCTGGATGACGGCGGGCGTGCTGGGCTGGGTCTTCTTTGGCAGCTTCCTCATCACCTTTATCGTGATGGCCGCGCTGGCCGCGAGCGGCGCGGCGGCGCCGGGCGTGTTCAGCGGACGGGAGATCCAGGTGTTCGGCATCCTGGCCGCCATGTTTGCGTCGTTCACGGTGGGCGGCGGCGTGCTGGGCTGGCTCGGCGTGCATCTTGCCAACTACTATGGCCGTCTGCGCCGCTGTCTCAAGGCGATGCGCGGCCAGGTGGCGAAGCTCGCCGACCTTGCGCGCGCGACATCGCTTCCCGCGCAGCGCCTGCGCAGGGATCTGCGCAAGGCGGCGGCCTCCGGCGTGCTGGGCGGCGCCGCCTATGACGACGAGGCCGACATCCTGCATCTCGACGCCTCTCTGCGCCCTGCGCGGGAGGCGGAGCCGGCGCCGCGGGCGGAGGAGGAGCTTTCCGAAAGCGAGCGCTTCCTCCGGCAGGGCGCCGCCTTTCTCGACTACCTGCGCGGCTGCCGCGGCAGGCTCGGCGACGACGCCGATGCCGAGCTTGACACCATGCTGCACACCTGCGGCGCCATCCTGGGCTTTTTGCACAACCATCCGGAGCAGATGCCGCGCGCGCGCCGCTTTGCCGAATACTATCTGCCCACCACGCGCAAGCTGCTCGATACCGCGCTGGGCCTTGGCAGCGCCGAGACGGAAAACGCCCGCGCCATCCGGCGCGATATCACCGGCATCCTGCACACGCTCAACACCGCCTACGCGAACCTGTATGACGCCTTGCTGCAGGATATCTCGCTGGATGTCTCGACCGAGATCGACACGCTGGAGACGATGCTGCGCCAGGACGGCCTGACGCATGGCTTTGCCAGCGATTTCGGCACACGGCCCGATCAGACGGCGCAGTAAAAAAACGCGAACAGGGGAAACGATATGAACTATCCCGTATGGCAGCTCTCGGCGGCCTCGTCACAGCCGGAACCGGCGTTGCTGAAGGCCGGCTGCGGCCCGCTGTTGGCGCGGGTGCTGGCGGCGCGCGGCCTCGGCGACCCGGACAAGGCCGCCGCGTTCCTCGGCGGCGGCGCGCCGTTGAGCGACCCGTACCTGCTCAAGGATATGGACAGGGCCGTGGCGCGCATCCGGCAGGCCGTCGAAAACGGCGAGCCCATCGTCATTTTCGGCGACTATGACGTCGACGGCATCTGTGCCACCGCCATTTTGTACGAGCATCTGACCAGCCTGGGCGCGCAGGTGCGCTGCAAGCTGCCCAGCCGTGACGCCGGCGGCTACGGCATCAGCAGCGATGTGCTGGATTCTCTCGCCGCAAAGGGGTACACCCTCGTCGTCACGGTGGACAACGGCATCTCGGCCATCGCCGAGGCGGCGCATGCCAAAGAGCTTGGCATCGACCTGGTCATCACCGACCACCACCTGCCGCCCGACGCCCTGCCGGACGCCGTGGCCGTCGTCGACCCGCAGCGCGCCGACGACGGGAGCCCGTTCAAATTCCTGTGCGGCGCCGGCGTGGCGTTCAAGCTGTGCGCCGCGCTCGAGGAATGTGACCCCGCCGAGCTGCTGGAGCCGTTCGGAGAGCTTGCCGCCATGGGCACCATCGCCGACGTCATGCCGCTGACGGGGGAGAACCGCACCCTTGTGCGCGAGGGCCTTGCCGTCCTGCGCGATACGATGCGCCCCGGCCTGCAGGCCCTGCTCGAAAGCTGCGGCTATGCGGAGCGCCCCATCACAGCCGATACCGTCAGCTTCGGGCTGGCGCCGCGCCTGAACGCCGCAGGCCGCATGGAGGATGCCTCGGTAGCGCTCAAATTGCTGCTGTGCGAGAACGAGGAGCAGGCCACCGGCATCGCCGCGCGCCTTGCCGAGATCAACACCGCCCGCCAGAGCGCCGAGCAGCAGATCTTTGCCGCGGCGCAGGCGCAGCTGGCGGCGGATCCCGCCCGCGCGCGCGGGCGCGTCATCGTGGTGGCGGGCGACGGCTGGCACGGCGGCGTCATCGGCATCGTGGCCAGCCGCCTGTGCGAGCAGTATGGCCGGCCCGTCATCGTGATCACCCTGCAGGACGGGGAGGGGCGCGGCAGCGGACGCGCGCCGTCCGGCTTCAACCTGCACGCGGCGATCGCCGCCTGTTCGGGATATCTCATCCGCTTTGGCGGGCACGCGGCGGCGGCGGGGCTGCTCATCGAGGAGGAAAAGCTGCCGGCCTTCACCGCCGCGCTCGAGCGCTGGGCCCGTGCGCAGACCGACGTGCCGGCGCCGCCCACGCTGGCGCTGGATGCCGCCGTCACGCTGGGCGAGCTCACGCTGCCCGCCGTGCGCGAGCTGGAAAGGCTTGCCCCCTATGGCAGCGGCAATGCGCAGCCGCTGCTGCTCATCCGGGATGCCGTCGTGGACGGCATCTGGCCGATGGGCAGCGAGGGCCGCCACACGCGCGTGCGGCTGCGGCAGGGCGGCGATACGCTGTTCGTCTCGTTTTTCGGCACGGCGCCGCAGGCGTTTGCCTACCCGGCGGGCAGCCGGGTCGATGCCGCCGTGGAGGTGAGCGTCTACGAGGGCCGCAGCGGGCCCGTCGTCTCGGCCCACGGCAGGGCGCTGCGCCCGGCGGGGCTTGGCAACACGCCCGCCGGGCAGGCCGCGCTGTTCGCGGCGTTTGCGGATGGCTCGCCGATTTCCGCACAGCAGGCGCGGTGCTTTTTGCCGCAGCGCGCCGACACCGTGGCGCTGTACCGGCGCATCCGGCAGGGCAGCGTGCTCTGCGGGGATCTGCAGCCGGTCTTCGCCGCGGCGGGCGCCGAAAACACCGGCAAGGTGCTGGCCAGCCTGACGGCGCTCGAGGAGCTGGGGCTCGTCCAGCGGGAGGGCGGCAGGTATCTGCCGTCGCCAGTCGAGGGAAAGAGGGATCTTGCCTCGGCGCCCGTTCTGCAAAGGCTGGAACGGCTGGCCGGCGGGGATGTGGCTGCGCAGCAGCCCGAAAAGTGAGGGAATGACCATGCAGCATACCGAGGAGACCCGCGCGCTCGGCGCCGTGACCGGGCCGGTGACCTATGCGCAGCTGCGCGCCGAGCTCGAAAACAGCGGCAGGCCCTATGACCTTGCGCTGATCGACCGCGCGTATGCGGTGGCCGAGGCCGCGCACGCCGGGCAGCGCCGCCGCAGCGGCGAGGCGTATATCTGCCACCCCATCAGCGTGGCCATCATCCTGGCCGAGCTCGGTATGGACACCGAGAGCATCGTCGCCGCGCTGCTGCATGACGTGGCCGAGGACACCCCCGTCACCATCGACGAGCTGCGCGCGAAATTCGGCCCCGATGTGGCGCTGCTCGTGGACGGCGTGACCAAGCTGACCCAGATCAGCTTTTCCAACGTCGAGGATCGCCAGGCTGAGAACCTGCGTAAGATGCTCCTGGCCATGAGCCAGGATGTGCGCGTGATGATCATCAAGCTGTGCGACCGTCTGCACAACATGCGCACCGGCGACGCCTGGCCGGAACAGAAGCGCCGTGACAAGGCCAAGGAGACGATGGAGGTCTACGCCCCCATCGCGCACCGGCTGGGCATGTCCGCCATCAAGGAGGAGCTCGAGGATCGCAGCCTGCGCTATCTTGACCCCGTCGGCTACCAGAACATCTCCGATCTTCTCAGCGAGCACAGCGATGATTTCCTGCACGGCATCTGCCATACCATCGCCGCCCATATGACCGAGAACGGCATCGAGCAGGCCACCATCCGCCACCGCGTCAAGAGCGTGTTCGGCATCTACCGCAAGATGTATATGCAGAGCAAGGATTTTGACGAGATCTACGATGTCTACGCCGTGCGCATCATCCTGCACACGGTGGCCGAATGTTATACCGCGCTCGGCCTCATCCACGATATGTACCATCCGCTGCCCAACCGCTTCAAGGATTATATCTCGACCCCCAAGCCCAACGGCTACCAGAGCCTGCACACCACCGTCATCGGGCGCGAGGCCATCCCCTTTGAGGTACAGATCCGCACCTGGGACATGGATCAGATGGCGGAATACGGCATCGCCGCGCACTGGAAATACAAGGCCGGCATCTCCGGCAACGAGGGCAAGCTGGAGGAGCGTCTCGCCTGGGTGCGCCAGCTGCTCGAAAGCCAGCGCTCCAGCGCCGACGCCGCCGACCTGCTCAGCGATATCAAGAGCGACCTGCTGCCCGAGGAGGTCTTCGCGTTCACCCCGCGCGGCGATGTCATCAACCTGCCCGCCGGCGCCACGGTCATCGACTTTGCCTACGCCATCCATTCGGCGGTCGGCAACCGCATGATCGGCGCCAAGGTCAACGGGCGCATCGTGCCCATCGACCATCAGGTCGCCACCGGCGAGATCATCGAGGTGCTCACCGGCCCCGAGAACCACGGCCCCAGCCGGGACTGGCTGGCCATCGTCAAGACCAGCGAGGCCCGCAACAAGATCCGCAACTGGTTCAAAAAAGAGCGGCGGGAGGAAAACATCGCCGAGGGCAAGGCGGCTCTCGAGCGCGAGCTGCGCCGCAACATGATGAGCGTGCCGCCCGAGCGCTACGACGAGTTCATGGCCACGCTGGCGCGCCGCAACCGTTGCAATACCGTCGAGGAGCTGTACGCGGCGCTCGGCTACGGCGGCTTGCAGCTGACCCGCCTGATGCCCAAGATCAAGGAGGAATACCAAAAGCTCACGGCGGCGGCGCCCAAGCCGATCACGGTGGATTTCAAGCGCACGCATTCCTCCGACGGCGTTGTCGTCGAGGGCATCGACAACTGCCCCATCAAGTTCGCAAAATGCTGCTCGCCGCTGCCGGGCGATGAGATCATCGGCTTCGTCACCCGCGGGTTCGGCGTGTCCATCCACAAAAAGGACTGCCCCAACGTGCAGCTCAGCCTGCGACAGCCCGAAAACGCCGACCGCTGGGTCAACGCCTACTGGGACAGCGATTCCAAAGAGAACCACAAGGCAACGCTCGAGCTCACCTGCATGGATCGCGACAACCTCGTCTCGGACATCGCGCTGGCGCTGGGCGATATGCGCGTGCCGCTCTATACGCTCAACGCCCGCTCCACCGATACGGGCCGCGCGAGCATCACCATCACCGTGGGCATCATCAACACCGAGCACCTCAACAGCGTGCTCAATCGCCTGAAAAAGATCCGCGACGTGATCAGCGTCGTGCGCAGCTGAAAACAGGGAGAGGGGGCGGCGCCGTGCGTGCCGTGTTGCAGCGGGTCAGCGCCGCGCAGGTCGTGGTGGACGGCGGCACGCCGCGCGCCATCGGGCCGGGGCTCGTCATTTTGCTGGGCGTCAAGGACACCGACACCGCCGCCGACGTGCCCAAGCTGGCGCAGAAGTGCGCACAGCTGCGCGTCTTCAGCGATGCGGCGGGCAAGCTCAACCTGAGCGCCGCCGAGCTCGGGTACGAGGCGCTCGTCGTCAGCAACTTTACGCTCTACGGCGACGCCTCGCACGGGCGGCGGCCAAGCTTTGTCCGCGCCGCCGGCGGGGAGGCCGCCAACGCTTTGTATGAGCTGTTTTTGGCCGAGCTCGGCGGGCAGGGCCTTTCCGGCGTCGCACATGGCGAGTTCGGCGCCGACATGCAGCTGACCCTGACAAACGACGGCCCGGTCACGCTCGTGCTGGACACCGACGACTGGAAACACACAAAATCGTAAAGAAAGGGGAAACTCCATGCGGCTCCTCCACATACCCGGCCCGGCCATGATGGGCACCAACACGTTCCTGCTCGTGACCGAGGGCGGGCACGCCGTCGCCATCGACCCGGCGGCGGACGCGCAGCGCTACCAAAAAGCGCTGGCGGAGCACGGCGCCGGGCTGCGGGCGGTCTTTCTCACCCACGGCCACTATGACCACGTCGGCGCCGCGAAAGCGCTGGCCGCCGCGACCGGGGCCGACATCTACCTTGACCCGGCGGATGTCAAGGGCGACCGGCTGTTCCCCTTGAGCGCCGCCGACGGGCCGTTTTTGCCCTGGCCGCCCGGGGGGACGCTCACGCTGGACGAGCTGACGTTCCGTTTTTGGCACACGCCGGGGCATACCGCGGGCAGCTGGTGCATCTATGTGGATGGATGCCTTTTTACCGGCGATACGCTGTTTGCCGGCTCCTGCGGGCGGGTCGATCTGGACGGCGGCGACCCCGCCGCGATGCAGAAAAGCCTGCGGCTCCTCAAGGAGCTGCCGCTGCCGGACGAAACGCGGGTCTACCCGGGGCACGACGCGTTCACAACGCTGGGCGAGGAGCGCCGAAACAACCCCTATATGCTGGGGCTCTGGCTGTAAAAACACAAAAGAGGGGAGCGCACGGATGCTGCTCATCAAGCGCGGCACAGCCGGCTACGAGGCCGAAAACACCGCCCGCCTGTTCTTTCCCGCCCTCAAGCTGTGGGAGGCCGCCGCGCCGCCGCCGGCGGGGGAGAGCTTCATTGCGGCGCTGGCCGGGCCGCATGCGCTGCTGGCGCTCGTGCGGTTGGGGGGCAGCGTCTGCTGGCAGGCGGAGCCGATCCCGCCCCAAAACAGCGGCGCCGATACCGAATATGCGCTCTGCCGGCTGCTGTACGGCCTTCTGTGCCGCTTGACGGGCTGCCGCCCGCCCTGGGGCATGATGACCGGCGTGCGCCCGGTGCGCATCATCCACGACCTGCGCGCCGCCGGCGCCGACGAGACGGCCATACGCGCGCACTTTATCGACCATTTTGACTGCACGGAGGAAAAATACCGCCTGGCCATGCGCATCGCCGACGTGCAGCGCCCCGTGCTGGAGCAGGCCGCGCCGGCGGATTGCAGCGTGTACATCGGCATCCCGTTCTGCCCGAGCCGGTGCAGCTATTGCAGCTTTGTCTCGCGCGCGGTCACGCATCCGTCGGTGCGGGCGCTGGTGCAGCCGTATGTGGACTGCCTGTGCGGCGAGATCGCCGCGATACGCCGCACCGCCGATGCCTGCGGGCTGCGGGTGCGCGCGCTCTATGTGGGCGGCGGCACGCCGACCAGCCTTACGGCGCGGCAGCTCGAGCAGCTGCTGCAATGCCTGGCCGCCAGCTTCGACCTTGCCGCCTTGCGGGAGTTCACCGTAGAGGCGGGCCGCCCGGACTGCACCGACGCCGAAAAGCTCCGCCTGCTCAGGCAGTACGGCGTGACGCGCATCTCGGTCAACCCCCAGACCTTTTCGGACGAGGTGCTGCGCGGCATCGGGCGCCGGCATACGGCGCAGGAGATCCTTGCCTGCTACGCGGCCGCGCGCGCCGCGGGCCACGAAAACATCAACATGGATCTCATCGCCGGCCTGCCGGGCGACACGGTGGAGGGCTTTGCCCAAAGCCTGCAAACGGCCATCGGCCTTGCGCCCGAAAGCATCACGGTACACACGCTCACGCGCAAGCGCGCCGCCGACATCACGCTCGAAAACCGTGCCACCGATGCCGATGTCGGCGCCATGCTGGCCCGCTGCACGGCGCTGGATGACGCCGGCTACCGCCCATACTATCTTTACCGCCAAAAGGGAACGCTGCAAAACCTTGAGAACGTCGGCTGGAGCCTGCCCGGTCGTGAGGGCCTTTACAACATCTATACGATGGAGGAGGTCCACACCATCCTGGCAGCGGGGGCCGGCGGCGCAACAAAGCTCGTGCAGCCGGGCCGCCGCCATGGCAGGATCCTGCGCCTGTACAACTGCAAATTCCCGCACGAATATCTGGCCCGCTACGCCGAGGTGCTGCAAGCCAAACAGAAAGTGGAGGCGTTTTATGCCCAATATCCGCCAACCCAAGCGTCTTGTCAGCCATGAGCTGATCGACTTTGCCGCCCGCGATGCCGCGGCCTTTGTGGAGTTCTGCGAGCAGCGCTATGCCGCCCGCATCCAAGCCGCGTCTGAGCAGATCCTGCGCAGCGGGGCGCGCATCGTGATGCTGACCGGCCCCTCCGGCACCGGCAAAACGACCAGCGCCAACCGCCTGGCCGAGGCCATCCGCGCCGAGGGCCGCCGCGCGGCGGTCGTCAGCCTGGACGACTTTTTCGTCGGCGAGGGCCGATATCCCAAGCGCGCCGACGGCAGCGACGACTATGAATGCCCCGAGGCGCTCGACCTGCCGGCCCTGCACGGGTTCCTGGCGGCGCTCGCGCGGGAGGGGCGCGCCACGAGCCCGGTGTTCGATTTTCTCACCCAGCTCCCCTCGGGCAAGACCCGCGCCATCGACTGCGCCGGCGGCGTGGCGATCGTCGAGGGCCTGCACGCGCTCAATCCGCTGCTGGCCGAGGGCCTGCCGGCGGACGCCGTGCTCAACGTCTATGCCAGCCTGCGCGAGGAGTATACGTCGCCCGGCAGCGGCGGGCGGCTCAAAACGCGCGAGATGCGCCTTGCGCGCCGCATCACGCGCGACCATCGGTTCCGCGGCCATGCGCCGGAATTCACGCTCGAACTGTGGGGGCACGTCTGCGATGCGGAACGGCAGTATGTGCAGGCCTTCCGCGAACGCGCCGACCTTTTGCTCGATACCTCGTTCAGCTACGAGCCGTGCCTGTGGGCGGGCGTGCTCAACGGCCTGCTCGGCCAAACGGACGCCGCGTATGCGGGGCGCTTCAGCGCGCTGTGCCGGGAGTTCGCCGCCTTTGTGCCCGTCAGCCCCCAAGCGGTGCCGGCACACAGCATGCTGCGCGAATTTATCGGCCCAAAAGCCGAACACTAAAAAACTTTTCGGCGGTACATTGCAATGCCGGCCAAGTTGCGGTATAATAGACCGTAAGAACTACCGCACGGTGCGGGAAATATAAATACAGCGAGGTGTTTACAATGTTTGAACTGGATATCGAAGCGATCAAGGAGCAAGGCTTACAGCTGGTCGATACCGCCAAAAAGACGGCCCTGGGTCTGGCTGACAAGGGCAAGAACCAGCTGGATCTGTTCAACCAGCAGGCACGCCTGTCCAAGGCGCAGCGCCAGCTTGGCGCGCTGGTCTACAACCTGCATAAATCCGGCGAGGAGAACCAGGAGCTGGTCGACCGCTACATCGCCGCCATCGACGAGGTGGAGCAGGCCATCGCCGACATCAAGGTCAAAATGACCCCTGCTGAAGTCGCCGAGGCGGAAAAAGAGACCGAGGCCGAAGCCGAAGCGGAGGCCGCAGAGCCGGCTGCGGAGGAGCCCGTCGAGGAGGAGCCCATCGCCCCCCGCGGCGAGACCAAGACCTGCCCGGTCTGCCAGGCGGAGATCGACGCCGACGCGCTGTTCTGCAATCACTGCGGTGCGCAACTGTAACGGGTTCCTGTTTTCTTGACCTCGGCAGAAAAAAGGAGTACAATGGGGCGTGCTTGGGCACGCCCCGCCTGTTGTGCCATGATCACATATCCCGAAAAAGAATGCTATACCGCCGAGGATCTCGTCGATATCGTGCGCATCCTGCGTGACCCGCAGGACGGCTGCCCGTGGGACAAGGTGCAGACGCACACCTCCATCCGCATGAATTTTCTGGAGGAAGCGTATGAGGCTGTGGACGCCATCGACCTGGACGACCCCCGCCTTATGTGCGAGGAGCTGGGCGATGTCCTGATGCAGGTGGTCTTTCACGCCCGCATCGAGGAGGAGCGCGGCCATTTTGCCTGGCCCGACGTCTGCGATGCGGTCTGCCGCAAGCTTTTGGGCCGCCATCCCAACATTTTTGCCGGTGATGCCGCCAGGCAGGGCATAAACGACTGGGATGTGCTCAAAAATATGGAAAAGGGCCGCACCACGCTGCAAAGCGAGCTGGAAAGCGTGCCCCGCGCCCTGCCGGCCCTGATGCGTGCCGCCAAGCTGCAAAAACGCGCGCGGCGCTGCGGCGCGGCGGTGCCCGCGGACGGCGATGCACTGGCGGAGCCCCTCAAGCGGCTGCAAACGTCCGACCCGGACAGCGCGCGGGCGCAGGCGGCTGCCGGGCAGCTGCTGTTTGCCGCCGTGGCGCTGGTCTGCGCCGCGGGCCTTGACCCGGAGGAAGCCCTGCAGGTGTGCAACGAACGCTTTGTGCGCGAGCACACCCCCGACGCCCCGCCGCGGGGCTGACACAGTTGTCCAAAAGCGCTGGCCCGAAAGCACACAGTGCCGCCTGCCGCTTTTGACGGATAAAGAATTGGAGGTAGAAATTCTATGAGCAAAGTTGAACTGATCGCCGAGGTAGCCGCCGCTGCCGGCCTGAGCAAGAAAGACGCTGAGAAGGCTGTCAACGCGTTCATCAACACCGTGACCGGCGCTCTGAAAAAGGGCGACAAGGTCTCCCTGGTCGGTTTTGGCACGTTTGAAGTGCGCAAGCGCGCTGCCCGCACCGGTCGCAATCCCCAGACCAAGCAGGAGATCCGCATCCCGGCTTCCAAGGTGCCTGCGTTCAAGGCCGGCAAGAGCCTGAAAGACACCATCCAGTAAGGTTTTTGCATAAAAGAGCGCTGCCCGCTGCCTGCCTGGCAGCGGGCAGCTCAGCGTGTCGAGAAACTCGACACGCTGCAAAAGAGGGGTTCGGCTACGCTGGCTGCGCCAGTCCGCCTGCACCCC